>NZ_JACUUA010000262.1 GCF_014859565.1 Marinospirillum sp.
TCGGCCAAGTCGCGTTATGACGTGAACCGTCAGCTGGGGCTGGTGGAGGGTAGGTAAAGCAGCCCTGTGAAAATAATTCTGACGGCTGTAAATCGGCTTCAAAAATATAGAGGTGTTTTATGAGCCCTAATGCGTTTCGTGAATTTTTGCAAAATCAGAAACAGCAAGCGCCAGCAGAAAATGAAATTGACTGGGCTGGAAAGCTTGCAACCTGGCAGGCTGCAGTCGAATCTTTTATTGACCAAGTGAAGGCATATTTATCAGAGTTTTCGGATGATATTCACATAAAAAATGGAACAGTAACCCTTTCAGAGGAGTTCCTGGGTACCTACGAGGTGCCTTCTTTGACACTGAAATTACCTGCAGGCCGTGTGTTAATTAAACCGGTCGGTACGAACTTGATCGGTGCCAGTGGGCGTATCGATATGGAAGGCCCTGAAGGCAAAGTTAAATGGGTGTTGGTGCCTGAATCCTCTGAGCGCCCAAAAATCACGGTACAAATCAGAGAAGATATTGATGAACCGTTGGTTACACCTGAAGATAAGCCTGAAAAACGAGTCTGGAAGCTAGCTACACCACCGCCTAATATTCGCTTGGTGGCGATGACTAAGGACACCTTCTTGGAAGCCGTTATGGAAGTGGCCAATGGCTAAAGGCTTTTTGCGATCGGGTGATGAGCAAAGCTTTGTGGGTGTTTATGAGTATTGGCAGGATGCCCGTGATGGTTTGCGGTTGCTGGTAAACCATAAAAATAGCAGAAATCGTTTTTTGGGCATGACACCTGAAGAAGCTCAAGGCTTTTTGATTGAGCGTCAACAAGAGCTGGATTATCAGTCTGGCCTTGCGCTGCTGGGCAGTATTGAGGCAATTCTTCAGCTTGATTTCCATTGCCGTGTTCAAAATAAACTGAAAGACCCTTTAAGTCGTGAGTTCAGGGAGCTGAAAAAAAGTATTCAGCGACGAATTTCGTTGGAAGAGCATATCCTGAAGGCATGGCAAACTATTTATCCTGAAACCCGCCCCTTATTCCAGCCTTTGAGCAAGGCAATAAAGTTCAGACACTGGCTTGCTCATGGTCGTTATTGGCTGCATCATCGTTCTGAAAGATTTAATTTTAACGAGTTATACGAAATTGCAGAGCTGATGCAAAACTCACTCCCACTCAAGAATTAATGTAATGAAAATTCTAACCATTATCGGCGCACGCCCACAATTTATTAAAGCCAGCGTGGTGTCTCGCGCTATCGCTCAAACAGAGGGCATTGAAGAAATTATGCTGCATACTGGGCAGCATTTTGATGCCAATATGTCGGATATCTTCTTTAATCAGTTAGGTATTCCCAAACCCGATATTCAACTGGATATTCATAGTGGCAGTCACGGCCAAATGACTGGGCGTATGTTGGTAGAAATCGAACAAGCTCTTCTTGAGCACAAACCGGATCGTGTGCTCGTCTACGGTGATACCAACTCCACCCTGGCCGGTGCTTTGGCGGCAGCCAAATTACATATCCCAGTGGCCCACGTGGAGGCGGGACTGCGCAGCTTTAATATGCAAATGCCCGAAGAGATCAACCGAATTCTGACCGACCAGATCAGCGATTTACTTTTTTGCCCCACAGACACCGCCGTTCAGAACCTCAATAACGAAGGCTTTGCCAACAAGCCTGTACAGGTGTTGCAGGTGGGGGATGTGATGCAAGATTCAGCACTTCTGTTTGCCAAGCAAGCGGTTGCCCCTTCGGGTGATTGGCCCGAGGGTTTTATACTGGCTACCCTGCATCGTGCTGAAAATACTGATAACCCTGAGCGCCTTGCGGCAATTGTAGCGGCCTTGAATGAAATCAACGCCAGCTTAGCGCCTGTGGTGCTGCCACTGCACCCACGAACACGAAAACTGATTGCCAAGCAGGGTCTAGAACTTAATGTCCACCTGATTGATCCGGTCGGTTATTTCGAAATGGTTTGGCTACTGAATCACTGCCAGTTAGTGCTGACAGATAGCGGTGGTGTGCAAAAAGAAGCCTTCTTCTTTGGCAAGGCCTGTGTAACGATGCGAGATCAGACGGAATGGGTCGAACTGATAGAAGCGGGTGCCAATGAGCTGGTGGGGGCGGATCAAGCCAGAATTGTTGAAGCGGCTACTCGTAATGTTGGCCGTAAAGTGAAGGATACTCATAATCTGTATGGCGGGGGCAAGGCTGCAGAGAGGATTGTGAATGTGTTGGTTAAGGCGGGCGCATGAGTAAAGTTGTTTGGATTATTCACCAGTATGCATCAACACCTGAAACGGGTATTGGCGGTAGGCACTATTACCTGGGTCGGGAGTTAGCAAAGAAGGGCTTTCAAGTCTATCTGATTGCTTCTGCAAATCATCACCTTCTTCGTGAAAAACCTCAGTTTGAAGGTCGTTTTAAACTGGAAGCTGCTGAAGGTTTTACCCTGGTTTGGGTGAAAATGCCGGATTATATTGAAGCCCACAGTAAACAGAGGGCGCTGAACTGGTTCCTGTTTCCCTGGAGAATTCAAAAACTGGCTCGGTTACTGCCGGATAAGCCGGACACCATCCTGGCCTCCTCACCTTCACCCATTGCTTTCCTGGGTGCCCAGCGGCTGGCTAAAAAATTCAAATCCCGTCTGATCTTTGAAGTACGCGACATCTGGCCACTCACGCTAACTGAAATTGGTGGTTATTCACCAAGGCACCCTTTCATTCGCATCATGCAGTGGGTGGAAGACAAAGCTTATCAAGACGCTGACGCAGTGGTTTCCAACCTAAAAAACTCGGTTGAACACATGGTCAGCCGGGGCATGCAGCGTGAAAAGTTTACCTGGATTCCAAATGGTTTTTCCTTGGATGAGGTCAATCAGAAGGTGCCGCTGAATAGCGCTGCTGCTAGTCAATTACCCGAAAACAAGTTTATTGTGGGGTATACAGGCACTCTTGGCGTTGCTAACGCACTGGATGCCTTGATTGAGGCTGCAGAACGATTACAGCATTACCCTGACATTGCATTTGTACTGGTCGGGGGTGGAAAAGAGAAAGCGGCCCTTCAGGCTTTAGTTACTGAAAAACAACTGGATAATGTATTTTTTATTGATCCTATCCCTAAAGTTGAAATTCAAGCCATGTTAAGCGAGTTTAATGCTTGTTACATCGGTTTAAAAAAAGATCCGCTTTTCCGATTTGGTGTATCACCCAACAAGCTTTTTGATTATCTATATTCAGGAAAGCCGATTGTTTATGGTATTGATTCAGGAGAGTATAAACCGATTGAAGAAGCCAAGGCAGGTCTGCAAGTGCCAGCTCAAGATCCTCAACAACTGGCTGCTGCGATATTAAAACTTTACCAGTTGCCTGTAGAGGAAAGGCAGGTCATGGGGGAAAATGGTCGCAAGGCTGCAATGGAACAGTATGAGTATGGGCAGTTGGCCGAGCAGTTGGCAAAGGTACTATTCGAAAGATGATAAAGCGTAGACCATCGCGCAGGGGACTGCGCTCCCACAGTAGGTGAGTATGGATAAGTTTTTTAATACCGCTGGACCCACCATTACTGCGGATCATTACTATATTGATTTGCTGCATCGGTTGGACTGGGAGGAGATTCAGCACTTAATTGCCAGTAAGCGCTATTTTGTGCTTCATGCCCCGCGCCAGACGGGAAAGACCAGCACCCTGTTGGCGATCATGAAGGAGCTAAATGCTTCGGGGCGTTATGCCTGTGCCTATGCCAATATCGAAGGGGCTCAGGCAGCCCGGGGGGATGAAACCCAGGGTATTCCGGCGGCGTGTGATGCAATGGTCGATGCCATCGCCCGTTATGCAAAAATCCCTGCTTTGGCAGAGTGGTATCGAAGAGCTAAACCCGAAACTGAGCCTCAGCACTTACTGACTCGTGTATTAACACACTGGGCGGAAATCTCTGATAAACCCACGGTACTGTTACTGGATGAAGTGGATGCTTTGGTGGGTGATACCCTGATTTCCCTGCTGCGCCAGATTCGTGCCGGTTATGCCCAGCGCCCGGATTTTTTTCCGCAATCCATTATTCTCTGCGGTGTTCGGGATGTGCGCGATTATCGCATGCATCAGG
>NZ_JACUUA010000263.1 GCF_014859565.1 Marinospirillum sp.
AAGTTGGAAGCCTCGCCCGTGGCGCTTTAGCGCTTAGGGCGGGGAGCAGTCACGGAACTCCTCCAGTGTAAGCACTGAGCCAACTTTTCAGCTTTTTTTGCCGTTCAGGCATTCTGGCGTATCTTTTGCAGAGTTTACTTACACTGCGTTATTTTATTCCTGCAACAAAAAACAACAATACTCAGGTTGGGCATGACTGCCATACAACCGTGCAGGTCTTTTTTTAACATTTCAGTCAAAAGAGAAAAACATGATCCAGTCGATCAAACAAAACTGGTTTTCCAATGTGCGAGGCGACCTGCTCGCGGGTATTGTGGTGGCGCTGGCGCTGATTCCGGAAGCCATTGCCTTTTCCATCATTGCCGGGGTAGACCCCAAAGTCGGCTTGTATGCCTCCTTCTGCATGGCGGTGGTGATTGCCTTTACCGGTGGTCGCCCCGGCATGATTTCTGCCGCCACCGGTGCCATGGCGCTGCTGATGGTGACACTGGTGCGTGATCATGGTCTGGAATACTTGCTGGCGGCCACGGTGCTGACCGGTGTATTACAGATTATTGCCGGTTATCTCAAGCTCGGCAGCCTGATGCGCTTTGTATCCCGCTCGGTGGTCACAGGCTTTGTGAATGCACTGGCGATTTTGATTTTCCTGGCACAGCTGCCGGAGCTGACCAATGTCACCTGGCATGTGTATGTGATGACGCTGGCTGGTCTGGGAATCATTTACCTCTTCCCCTATGTGCCGGTGATTGGCAAGCTGCTGCCTTCTCCACTGGTGTGTATTGTGGCGCTGACTGCCGTTGCCATGATCTGGGGTATCGATATCCGTACCGTCGGTGATATGGGTGAACTGCCAGATACCCTGCCCTTCTTTTTGTGGCCTGATGTGCCACTGAATCTGGAAACCCTGCTGATTATCCTGCCTTATTCCGTCATGTTAACGGTGGTGGGTCTGCTGGAATCCATGATGACGGCCACCATTGTGGATGATCTGACCGATAGCAAAAGTGACAAGAATCGTGAGTGTAAAGGCCAGGGCATTGCCAACATGGTTTCCGGCTTTTTTGGTGGTATGGCTGCCTGTGCAATGATTGGTCAGTCAATTATCAACATCAAGTCCGGCGGTCGTACCCGGCTGTCGTCCTTGCTTGCGGGTGTTTATCTGCTGGTGATGGTGATCTTCCTGGCTGACTGGTTGACTGCCATCCCTATGGCGGCACTGGTAGCGGTGATGATCATGGTCGCTATTGGTACCTTCAGTTGGGATTCATTGTTTAATCTGAAAAAACACCCGCTTTCCACCAATATTGTGATGGTTGCCACAGTGGTTGTGGTGGTGGCTACACATAACCTGGCGATTGGTGTGTTTGTTGGTGTGCTACTGGCGGCCATGTTCTTTGCCAACAAGGTGGGTCATTACATGCTGGTGAAGAAAAGCAAACGCGAAGATGGCGCGCGGGTTTATCAGGTTACTGGGCAGGTGTTTTTCACTTCGTCTACCAAGTTCATTGAATCCTTTGACTTTAAAGAAGTGGTCGACAAGGTGGTGATTGATCTGACCGAAGCCCACTTCTGGGACATCACTGCGGTGGAGTCGCTGGATCGTGTGATTATCAAGCTGCGCCGCGAAGGGGCAGAGGTTGAGCTGATTGGCCTGAACGAAGCCAGTTCCACCATTGTTGACCGTTTTGGGGTGCATGATGATCCCAAGGGTGTGGAAAAACTGATGGGAGGCCACTGAGCATGAAAAATATTGTGGCTTGTATTGATAACTCGGCAGCCGCTGCGGCTGTTTGTGATGCAGCAGCCTGGGTAAGTACCCAGGTAGAGCGTCCGCTGGTATTGCTGCATGTGCTGGATAAGAGTATTTACCCAGCAAAAACTGACCTGAGCGGTAATATCGGTCTGGGCAGTCGTACACACCTGATGGAAGAATTGGCTGATCTGGATATTCAGCGCAGCAAGCTGGCACTGGAGCAGGGTCGGCTGCAACTGGATGAAGCTCGTAAGCGGGTTGAGCCACTGGGTGTTAAAAGCCCGGAATTATTACAGCGTCATGGGCATTTTGTAGAAGCGCTGCAAGACTTGCAGGAAGACACTCGTGTACTGGTGCTGGGTCGTCAGGGTGAGGATCACGAGTCCGGCCTGCGCGAAATCGGCGGCAATCTGGAGCGGGTGATTCGTACCCTCAGCTGCCGCATTCTGATTACACCCCCCAGCTTTAACAAGCCGCAAAAGGTACTGCTGGCTTATGATGGCAGTGCAACCGCCAAAAAGGTTTTATATGTGATTGCTCGCAGTCCTTTGTGTAAAGGACTGCCTTTCCATCTGTTGATGGTGGGAGAAAATAATCAGAAGAATCAGCAGTTGCTGGAAGAAGCCCGCAAGGAGCTGCTGGAGCAGGGGCATGCTGATGTATCCACGGCCATTAAACAGGGTGATGTTGAAAGCACCCTGCTGGGTTATCAAAAAGAACATCAGCTGGATCTGATTGTAATGGGTGCCTACGGCCACTCACGCATTCGGGAATTTCTGGTGGGCAGCACCACCACTAATCTGCTGCGCCAGAGCGAAGTGCCGGTACTTTTGATGCGTTGATGAGGAATGCACACATGCCGGTATTAATAACAGTGGATGGATTAAGTCCACCATAAAGTTCGTCTTATTTTATTTAATAAAAATTAAAACAGTAAAAAATAAGGCACAATAATGAATGCGGTTAAAAATGTTGTAGATGACTCTGCAGCCATGAAAATGGCTGCTAATCTGATCGAAAAGGCTGATATTCAAATCAACGGCACTCGCCCGTGGGATATCCAATTAAAAGCCAGGGGAGTTGCAGACCGCTTGTTTGCCAAAGGCAGCCTGGGGCTTGGTGAGTCCTATATGGATGGTGACTGGGAAGTTGAGCAACTGGATGAGTTTTTCACCCGTGTGTTGCGTGCCAGGCTTGATCAGCAGTTAAAACCAGCAAGACTGGTGCTTCATGGTCTCAGGGCAAAAATCATGAATTTGCAGACATCCCGCCGAGCATGGCAGGTGGGTGAACAGCATTATGATTTAGGTAATGAGTTTTACGAAGCAATGCTGGATCCTCGTATGACTTATACCTGTGGTTACTGGAAAGACGCCACCACTCTGGTAGAAGCACAAGAGGCCAAGCTGGATCTGGTTTGTCGCAAGCTGGGTCTGAAACCGGGTATGCGATTATTGGATATCGGTTGTGGCTGGGGCAGCCTGATGAGTTTTGCTGCACAGAATTATGGTGTGGAATGCGTGGGTATCACTATATCCAAAGAGCAGGCTGCCTGGGCGCAACAGCGTTATGCAGGACTGCCCATGGAGTTTCGTTTACAGGATTACCGCGAAGTGCAGGGACAGTTTGACCGCATTGCCAGTATCGGCATGTTTGAACATGTGGGGCGCAAAAATCATCGTATTTTTCTTGAGGTTGCCAACCGCTGCCTTAAAGATGACGGACTGTTTTTACTTCATACCATTGGCAAAAATATTTGCCATACACCACCAGACCCCTGGGTCGACAAATACATTTTCCCGAATGGCGATCTGCCATCCATCAGCCAGATTTCCAGTGCAGCTTCCAATCTGTTTGTGATTGAAGATCTGCATAACTTCGGTGCTGATTACGATACAACCCTGATGGCCTGGTTTAAAAACTTTGAGGCATCCTGGCCGAAGTTTTCAGCCCAGCTGGGTGAGCGTTTTTATCGTATGTGGAAATACTATCTGCTGTCCTGTGCAGGTGCCTTCCGTGCCAGAGATATACAGCTATGGCAGTTTGTTATGGCTAAGTCCGGTGTGGTTAATGGTTACACGCGAGTCAGCTGAAAACTAATTCCTGAATGGAGAGATATGTGAGCGAATATTCCCTTTTTACTTCCGAATCCGTGTCCGAAGGGCATCCCGACAAGCTGGCTGACCAGATTTCTGATGCAGTGCTGGACGCCATTATTGCTGAAGACAAACACGCCCGTGTTGCCTGTGAAACCATGGTGAAAACCGGTGTGATCTATTGCACAAGGATACGCGTTACCACATCAATCCAACCGGCAAATTCGTG
>NZ_JACUUA010000264.1 GCF_014859565.1 Marinospirillum sp.
TCGAGTTGCAACGAAATGGGAATGCGGTCAGACACAAAAAACTTGAGTTGCACCAATGATGCCGCTTCAAAAAAAAGCCCCAGTGCACAGCGCATATACCCTTTTTCTAGCTTTTGCAGCGTCGCTCTGGAGATGTTTATGCGCTCGGCCAGATTGGATTGGCTCCATTTCTTTTTTTTACGACCCAGACGAATCAGTGACCCCAGCAAAGTGGCGGCCTCCTGGGCATGGCGGTCATGCGCTGGAGGTCTTTGTTCTGCGCTTTCTTTTGTGACTGGCATCCTCAGCTCCATTGACCAATACAAGCTGCATTAAAGCCGTTAATGATCATTTCTTTTGGGTGGGTCTCTTAAAACGCCACCCCCTCCCTTTTGATGTTGAAGATCAAAAACGGATTGTTGTACTGATCTGGGTTTTCCCATTCTTGCCGCCATAACGGCAGCGGGGAGATCAGCAGCTCATCATCCAGCAACACATCAAAAGCTATTTTTGCCATGTCCATCTTGGTCTTGTAGGGCGGTAAAGGTTCGCCAGCCAGAATAACGGCAACATCCGCATCGCTGTCAGGGCGGTGATCCCCACGGGCGCGGCTTCCAAAAAGGATAAACTCAGCCTCACCGTACCGATTTAAAATCCGTGCCTTGAAATGGTTTAAGACCTTTATCGTCGTATCATCCAGCATGTTCTGACCGATCGATTTGGTTAACATCTTCCCTTATTCCTTTCGCACCCAGCCACGCTTGATCAGTTCACCCCGGTAGCCCTGACTGATACGGGACAACTCCACCGGCCGGAAATCCAGATTTTCGCAGTTCGCATTAAAATACAGCGGGTCATCAATTACCTTGGCGTGTGTATGGCCGTGGATGTTGACGTTGCCCTTGAAAATCTCAGTCGGGTGCATTGGGGTGTGCGTCAGCCAGGCAGCGGCAAACTTGCCACCGCCGCTGATTTTCAGCTTCACCATGCCTTCAATCCGGTCAGCCAGGTTTTCACGAAAGACCGTTGCCAGTCCCTCACCGGCAGGGCAGTTCTGGAAGCAGTGGTTACCCAGCACCAGATTCAGACGCGCCACACGCGCGCGAATCCGGCGCAGTACATCCAGGCTGTCCATGCTGAAAAACGAATCACCCAGCATCCACAGCGTGTCTTTCCGATTCACCGTTTCAAGAATACGTTCTTCAAGCTTCTGGTCGTGTTCCTGGGGTGTCATTTCAGCCCCGACAAACTCCGGAAAGCGCTCGTGAGTGCGGTAGCGCAGAATGTTTTTGTGACCAAAGTGCGTGTCGCTGATGATATAAATTTTTGCAATTGCCATGAGTGGCTCCCTGACCAGTGTTGATCTAATACAAGAGTTTGATCGAACGGGGGGAGTTACAAGCAATGTCCGAATAGGAGAAGGGTGGTATTGATTATGACTCCAGAGCCAATATATATTGCACCTTTGTTGACCTGCAACCCTAGAGAAACGAATAATCTCTGGTTAAAGCTGATCTACGGCATGTTCAATGGCTTGCAGCAGCACTTCGGGAAAGTCAGAAGGGCCGGGTATTTTCCAGTCATGCGCTACGCGCAGCAGCCGAATGTCCTGTACATCGGGTGCAGATCGGGCAATTCGGCTGATGGAGGCACTGATGGAACTTGAAATCTGCGCCTTGTTTTCTCTAACGCTGCGGGTTGGAATAATGAGTTCGCCAGATTTAATCGCAACCAGCGATTTGTTGTATTTGTAGTTTTTCTTTGCGGTGTCTTCATCGGTCTCGGCATCTGATTTTGGAGACTCAAAAATCACGATGTACACTGAACACGAGTCCTGCTTTCCATCTTTTAATTGCAGCTCTCTCCAAGCCATGGCTTGCTGAATCGTAGGCAACTTAATGGCTGCCTTGGTTGGCTTCAGGTTCTCTACACGACCCATGAGAGTTACTCCAGTCATCTTGATGGCTTGATGAAATTACTTCTTGCCTCGATTATAGCGATATTACAGGTTTGATCCTAATGTTCTCATCGTTGATCAGAGGGGCTGCGCATTTGGAGGCGCTAAGAAAAATGCAGACTGAGTCATTATTTGATGTGATTGGCGACATCCATGGTCATGCTGATGCGCTGCATCAATTACTGGAGCGTTTAGGTTACAGCAAGAGCAATGGAGCCTATCAACACCCAGAACGTAAAACCCTGTTCCTCGGAGACTTTATTGACCGAGGCCCTGCACAGATGGAAGTGTTGAGCATCGTTCGAGACATGATGGAAGCCGGACAAGCTGAGTCAGTGATGGGGAATCATGAGCTGAATGCCATTGGCTGGTTCCATGAGGGTAGCGATGGGCAGCCACTGCGCCCCCGTAGCCATAAAAATCGGGTGCAGCACCAAGCCTTTTTAGATCAGGTTGGAGAGGGCACCCAGCTGCATCACAGCTGGATTGACTGGTTCATGACTTTGCCAATCTGGATTAAGAAGCCTCACCTGCAACTGGTACATGCCTGCTGGTGTGAAACTTCAATGAACCAAATTATGCCGCTGCTGACTCCCCACCTGCAGCTGCAGCCAGAATACCTGCACGGATTTTTTCAGAAGAACACTGCGGCGTATCGGTCTATTGAAACCCTGCTGAAGGGCGTAGAAGTCGATCTACCTGCAGGTTACAGCTTTCAAGATAAGGACGGCACACATCGCCGCACAACCCGTATTCAGTGGTGGAAGGGCGGGCGCGAGAGCCACGAAACCACGCTGGATCGCGTTGTTATGATGCCTGAAAAATTTGCCAGTCAGCTACCAAAAACACCGGTGGGTGATAGCTTGGAAGCCTATGGCTCCATCCGTAAACCTACATTTATCGGCCATTACTGGCTGGATGGCGAACCATCTCCTTTGACAGACTGGCTGGCTTGTCTTGATTACAGCATTGCCAAAGCCGGGCGCCTGGTGGCTTATCGTTTTTCAGGTGAGATGTGCCTGAACCGTTCCGGTTTTGTTGCACACCAGTGATCGTTTTGACACACGGATAAGATCACGCTTGTTGCTATCCTCTTGAAGCTATCCCCACCGCAACCTACCGTTTTTCCGAAGACACCTGCAACCCCTGCCTTTTGCTCACCTTGGCAGGGGTTGCAGGTGTTTTGGAAACGGGGTTAATATCCCCTTATAAATTTTATTTCTCAATAAGTGCATTCTTTGAGTAATGAAAAAGCAAGGGAGTAGAGAGAGGGAGGCTGCGAAATGTCGAAATATTCTGAGTTCATCAAAAAAGCGGCGGAGTTTCGTGAGCACATACCAGAAGACTCTATCCCTGCAGGTAGAGGGGTGGATTTTGCATTTGGAAAATCCAGAGCACTTCAGCTCTGGGGCTTATGCCATCAGCAAAGATGAGAGGGTGTATCAAGCGCAAGCTGACCAGAATCAAGGTAAAGCGACACAGTGGGTGCGCCTGCATTAAGGGTTTTAATCACAAAAGGGAAATAGCAATGAAAAAGCAAATGACACTTCTGGCTACAGCTTTGGCCGCTACTTTGTCAGCAGGGCAGTTACTGGCAGAGACCGCAGGTGATCAAACAGAAAACGAGCAGATGATCAATCGTGCTGCGGGTTACCTGATTCTGGGTAAGCAGCTAACTCCATTTGTGGATGGCTCAGGTATTGGTGTGGATGCCAAGGCTATGGCATCCACTTTTGAAGCAATGGATGGCATGTTCGGCGGCTACCAGGATAATGTCTTCCTGATGGCGGGTGGACGTTATCTCAGCGGTGATGGTACTCGCAGATATTACCTCAGTAACTCGACCTATAAGGAAGAATCCTCCTACTTCTCCATGTTTGCAGGTATGGGATACTTGCATGATGTGGTTGGCTTTGATCAAAGCAAAGGTGTCAGTCTGAAAGTTTTTGCGGCACTTGGGTTGGGTTACGCATCATTTGATATTGATCGCAACTACTTGACTAGCTACACCTTTGAAGACAGTGGTGTGCATGTGCATTACCACACTGGAATTTTGCTTGGGTTACAAAACATGCCTGAATTGCAAATGGAACTGGCTTTTCAGTCCATGGGTAAAGGCAC
>NZ_JACUUA010000265.1 GCF_014859565.1 Marinospirillum sp.
TTCCCGCTTATATCCCCGCCCGATTGGGCGAGGGTTTACGCGGATTTTGCTAAGCTGAATGCCTTCACGGTTGATCATTATTTGTGCTGCCATTGGGTCTGACTCCGTGTGGGTGAAGGTTTCCAGTATCCACTTTTTTTTCCACCCAAGAGGTCTTACAAGTTTGTCAGAGAAATCCTCACCCTTGCATACAGATGATCAGGCGTGGCTCTATTGGTTGCAAAGGAACTCTCAGGGTAGAATTGGCCAGGGTCGCCGCTTAGAAGGCGGCCTTCTGCTGTCAGTCCAACCCTAATCGGAAAACTCGCTGTGCGAACCAAGGAGGCATGATGAGCTCTAATACCCAAAAACAGGAAGCACAACAATTACTGCAAACGGCTCTGGCTAACTCCACTGCTGAATTCCGTGATGGCCAGTGGGAAGCCATTGATGCCGTGGTCAATCATCGGCAAAAACTTTTGGTCGTGCAGCGCACCGGTTGGGGCAAAAGCTCGGTGTACTTTATTAGCACCAAAATCTTTCGTGATCGTGACATGGGGCCGACTATTATTGTCTCGCCTCTGTTGGCGTTGATGCGCAACCAGATTAAATCGGCCCAGCGCTTGGGAATTGTTGCCGAGACCATGAATTCCACCAATCAAAACGATTGGCAGGCGGTGACACAGCGCATTTTTAATAATCAAATCGACTGCTTGCTGATTTCCCCTGAACGCTTGGCAAACGACAGCTTTATCCAAACGGTTTTACAGCCCATTGCCGACCGCATCGCCTTGATGGTGATTGATGAAGCGCACTGTATTTCTGATTGGGGGCATGACTTCCGCCCGGATTATCGCCGCATCGTGAACATCCTGCGACAGCTACCTGCCAACACACCTGTGCTGGGTACTACCGCCACGGCGAATAACCGCGTGGTTGCGGATATACAAACTCAATTGGGTGATATCCAAATCCATCGCGGCTCGCTCACCCGTGAAAGCCTGGCGCTACAAACCCTGGCGTTGCCGGATCAGGCGTCCCGTTTAGCCTGGTTAGCCCAGGTGATACCCAGCTTGCCGGGCACAGGTATTGTTTACACCTTAACGGTGCGAGACGCGGAGCAAGTCGCTGAGTGGTTGGTTGCTAATGGTATAGATGCCAAGGCTTACCACGGCAGCGTTGAGGCAGATGGCTTTGAAAACAGCAATGCCTACCGCCAGTATCTGGAAGAATTGCTACTCAACAACCAGTTAAAAGTGTTGGTGGCAACCACGGCATTGGGGATGGGTTACGACAAGCCAGATTTAAGCTTTGTGGTTCACTATCAAGCGCCGGGCTCTATCGTTGGTTATTATCAGCAGGTGGGTCGTGCCGGACGTGGTATTGATCATGCCGTCGGTGTGTTGATGTCGGGTGTGGAAGATCAGGATATTCACGAGTTTTTCCGTGATTCGGCTTTTCCATCTGAAGCGGAGGTGAGTGATATCTTACAGGTGTTAGAGACGAGTGATGGTTTGTCGCTCCGCAGCATGGAGGAGCAAACCAACCTGAGTCATGGCCAGATCGAAAAAGTGCTCAAACTGCTGAGCGTGGAAAACCCTGCACCAGTCATCAAAGATGGCAGCCGTTGGCTGAGAACGCCCGTGCACTACCAAATGGATCAGGCACGAATTGCTCATTTAACCGAGCAGCGCGTACAGGAATGGCAGGAGGTTAAGGCGTATATGGATGATGCGGGCTGCAAAATGACTTTTTTGCGCCGAGCGCTGGACGATCTTGATCCCACACCTTGCGGTCAATGTGCATCGTGCCTGGGTCAGCCTGTTATCAATACTCCGGTTGATCCTACTTTGGCGCATCGTGCGGGTATTTTCCTTAAACACGCAGAAATGGTGATCACCCCAAAAGCACAGGTGGCGGCCAATGCGTTTTTGGAGTACGGCTTTAGGGGCAATCTACCTCAGCAACTTCGCGCACAGGAAGGCCGTGTTTTATCCCGCTGGGGTGATGCCGGTTGGGGGCGAAGGGTTGCCGATAACAAACATGCTGGGCGCTTCAGTGATGAGTTGGTTGAAGCCATGGCGGAAATGATTCAGCAGCGGTGGCAGCCCAATCCAGCGCCTCAGTGGGTGTGCTGCGTTCCGTCTCGTTATCATCCTGAACTGGTGCCAGATTTTGCCCGCCGTTTGGCTGTCCGCTTGAACCTGCCGTTTGTAGATGCCGTCAGCAAGATCAAAGACAACAAGCCCCAAAAAGGCCAGCAAAACCGCTTTCATCAATGCCGCAATCTGGATGGCGTGTTTACTGTGACACAGCTTTATCAGGGGCAACCAGTTTTACTGGTGGATGACATCCTGGACTCCGGCTGGACGCTGACGGTCATCGCAGCTCTGTTACAGCAAGCAGGCAGCGGTGTAGTCTATCCTTTTGCACTGGCTTCATCATCGGTAAAAGACTCATGAATGTATCCAACTTATTATCTCCCACAGCGCAAGCTACCCTGCTGCTGACCAGTTATTTTTCAAAAGCCAGCAGCGAGACTGCCAAGCCGCTTACCAATGCGGAATGGGGGCACTTTGCTTTGTGGCTAAAAGAAAAATCGGCCACACCGGCAGACCTGTTAGTTACTGAGCCGAAAGCCTTGTTACATCTCTGGCACGATGGACGTATCAGCACTGAGCGAATCACTGAACTGCTGAACCGTGGTCACAGCCTCGCATTGGCCATGGAAAAATGGCAAAGAGCTGGCCTCTGGGTGGTGACGCGTTCCGACCCCGAATATCCAAAACGGCTAAAAGCACGACTGAAAACAGATTGCCCGCCGGTGTTATTTGGTTGTGGTAACAAAGCCTTGTTGAATGCCGGTGGCTTGGCGGTTATTGGCTCGCGTAATGCCAGTGAGCCTGATTTAGCGTTTACCGACCAAGTCGGTGCTAAAGCAGCATCAGAGGGTATTGCGGTTGTCTCTGGCGGTGCGCGTGGTGTCGATGAGGCTGCGATGCTAGGGGCTGTGAGACAAGGCGGCGTGGTGATCGGCGTGATGGCCGATAGCCTGCTAAGAGCAGCAACCAGCAGCAAATGGCGCAAAGGCTTGATGGATGGACATGCCGTGCTGGTATCGCCCTTCTACCCCGAGGCAGGATTCAACGTGGGTAACGCCATGGCTCGCAACAAATACATCTATTGCCTGGCGGACAGTTCTCTGGTGATTCACTCTGGCAAAAAAGGTGGCACACTCAACGGTGCAGAAGAAAACCTGAAAAAAAGCTGGGTACCACTATGGGTTAAACAGACGCTGGATGAAAATGCAGCCAATGCCGACTTGGTCGCCAAAGGTGGCCGCTGGCTGGAAGCGGATATAAAAGCCTTTACAATCGCTGATTTAATCCGCCCTGTTTCCACGCCCAGGCAGACAGAATTGTTTGCTGAACCTAAGCCAAACTTCGAGTTAGTCGGTGAACCTGAACCAGTAGCTGAACATAAAAAAGAAGCTGAACTTGAAAAAGAAGCAACTGAGAAAGAGTGCGAGCCGGTCATCAGTGAAAGCCAGGCAAGGGTTGATGCAAATGATTTCTATCAGCTATTCACTGACGAGCTACAACACCTGGCTCAGAATCCAATAACCCTTGATGAACTGATCGAAAGCACACAACTGCATCCATCGCAGTTGAAGGACTGGCTCAAACGTGCTGTTGACGATGGGGTGGTGCAAAAACTCCAACGCCCGATACGTTATCAGCTCAAGCCCTTGCAGCAGGCCGTTAGGGATTCTGGCCGTGGATGAGATTGAATCATTGGCCTGGTTGCTAGTATCGGTGGCTTTTTTAAAAATAGGGCAGTCGCAAACTTGTGGGCTCAGCCCCTATACCAAGGGCAAAACCAAAAAGCGCTGCAAATGCACATTTAGCAAAATCCGCGTAAACCCTCGCCCAATCGGGCGGGGATATAAGCGGGAACCGCGCAGCGGTTCTATTCAGGCGAACAGTTTTCGCCGGTACTTGGTGGTAAAGACCAGATGGACAACCAGCTTGGTGACGCTGTGGCGTTTTCGAAGGTAATCTGATAGCAA
>NZ_JACUUA010000040.1 GCF_014859565.1 Marinospirillum sp.
GCTGGTTTATGCATTAACACCATGCTAGAATCCGCTTCCCCTTATTTATGAGGGTTCTGTCTGGTTAACCGTTCAAGAACGGCATCAGATTCTTACGATCATCAGCAAGACTCCAAGGAGTTATCGTGGCCAACATCAAGTCTGCCAAGAAGCGTGCGCTTCAATCCGAAAAACGTCGCCTGCACAACAACAGCCTGCGTTCCATGGTTCGTACCCACATCAAGCGTGTCCTGAAAGCTGTTCAGGCCGGTGACTGGGAAAAATCCATGGCTGAATTCCGCGCCGCTCAGCCGGTTATCGACCGTATTGCTGACAAGGGTGTATTCACCAAGAACTGGGCTGCTCGTACCAAGAGCCGCCTGAATGCTCGTGTGAAAGCACTGAAAGCAGCCTGATCCATCTGGGCTGTTTGCAGAAAAACCGGCATAATGCCGGTTTTTTTGTGTCTTTTATTTCAGATCACTTGCCAGTCTGAGCATCTTTGATGACATCACACAGTCCGACACAGGATCAATCCATCAACAATCAGCCACCGCCGAAAAAGCGCGGCCTGCTTGGTTCCGGGCTGATTGTCAGTGCCATGACGTTTATATCGCGTATTCTTGGCCTGATCCGCGACATAGTGATTGCTACGCTGGTGGGTGCCGGTGGGGCTGCTGATGCCTTTTTTATTGCTTTTAAAATCCCCAACTTTTTACGCCGCCTGTTTGCAGAAGGTGCCTTTAACCAGGCTTTTATTCCAGTGTTGGCAGAATATGCCGAGAAAAAAACCCGCGCTGAAATCCGCCTGTTGATTGATTCCGTAGCAGGTTGCCTAGGGTTGTCACTGCTGGCACTAACCAGTCTGGCGATGCTGCTGGCTCCTGCGCTGGTATGGGTGTTTGCACCCGGTTTTGCCAGTGATCCTGATAAACAGGCCATGACCGCCGATCTGCTGCGCATCACCTTTCCTTATCTGCTGCTGATTTCGCTGACGGCTTTTTCCGGCAGTATTCTGAACACCTGGGGGCGTTTTGCCATCCCCGCCATCACCCCGGTTTTTCTGAATCTGAGCCTGATCGGTTGTGCGCTGTTTCTGACACCACTGGTTGGCTCCGCTGCTGAGGCTCTGGCTTGGGGTGTGTTAATTGCCGGTATGGTGCAGTTGGCATTTCAGCTGCCTTTTCTGGCTCAGGTGGGTTTGTTGCCACTGCCTCGACCACGATGGAAACATGAAGGCGTGCGCCGTATTTTACGCCTGATGGCACCGGCTCTGTTCGGGGTTTCCGTCAGCCAGATCAACCTTTTACTGGATACCGTACTGGCCTCTTTTCTGACCGATGGCAGTGTTGGCTGGTTGTATTATGCTGATCGGCTGGTCGAACTGCCGCTGGGTGTTTTTGGTATTGCCATTGCCACGGTGATTCTGCCTACCCTGTCGCGCCAGCACGCCACGGCAGATGCAGACAAGTTTTCACAGCTGCTGGACTGGGCGGTTCGCATGGTGTTGTTAATTGGTCTGCCTGCCGCGCTGGCACTGGTGTTACTGGCACAACCTCTGCTGATCACCCTGTTCCAGTACGGTGCCATGACTGCTTATGATGTGGAGATGTCCGCACTGGCATTACAGGCTTATGCGCTGGGTCTGCTGGCATTTATGCTGATCAAGGTGTTGGCACCGGGCTATTTTGCCCGTCAGGATACCCGCACCCCGGTGCGTATTGGCATCAAGGCCATGGCTGCCAATATGGTGTTTAATCTGCTGCTGATTGTACCTTTGGCACATGCTGGTCTGGCACTGGCAACAGCTGCCTCGGCATTCCTGAATGCTTTCTGGCTGGCACGTGGCCTGCGCCGTGAAGGGGTATTACGCTGGTCTGCCGGATGGGGGCGTTACGCCTTGCAGCTATTACTGGCGCTCAGTGGTTTGGTGTCATTACTCCTGTGGTTATCCCCTGCGACGGAAGTCTGGCTGATGTGGAGTCTGCAGGAGCGTATTTTACGATTAGCGCTCGTTGTTGTGGCCGGTGCACTGGGTTATGGCGTTTTATTGCTACTGGCAGGCATACGCTTAAGGCACCTGCGCCACTCTTGATTGCAGATATCGCATTACTTTCCGTTAAAAAAATTTAATATTTGTAACCCGTAAGACTCAGATCAATAAAGCAGCCACTCCAACGAACCCTACTTGCCTTTTTTTTCTACACTTCTCTAAAGGATTGATTCGCTTCAGGGAGGTTATCATGCTGCCCATTGCCCCCCGTAATACCCTGCACGGCTTCACCCTGATGGAGCTACTGGTCAGTCTGTTGCTGATCAGTGGCATGGCATTAATGACCAGTCAATATCTGTTAAGCAGTCAGCGCACGCTGTTATTAATGCAACAAAGAGAACTTGCTGCCGCCACGGCTGATCATCTGGTTCGCCAGCTTGCTGTTGATAACAGCAACAATGGGGCAATCCAGTCCAGCCTTGCATCAGGAAAATGCAAAACCAGTAGTCAAGCTGATCTGACACTCTGGTGTGAGGCACTGGAAAAGCTGCCACAGTTAAAAGCACAGCTTAATGCCCAGCGACTAATACTGGAATGGCAATCACCCAGTGGCCTGAGGCAACTGGAGCGGCCACGAGCAAAAAATACCGGAGGTGCATAAATGCACAAAATCCGGGGGTTTACGCTACTGGAAGTTTTGCTGGTTAGCCTGCTCGGAAGCCTGCTGTTACTGGCCGCCACAGAGCTGCTGGCTTCACTCTCCCAACAACAAGCCAGAAACTACGCCCAGCTGCGCCTGCAGGACAAGGCACGACTGGCAGATCTGGCGATCAGCCGGGACATCACCACTGCAACAGCGGTTTTAGCGGTGGGAGCCGCCAGTCAACCTTATCCCAACCGATCTGTAACTTCTGTAGATCTGGGTGGTTTTGATCTAGCCGCTACTGGCTTTAACCAGTTTCGCAGCTCTGACTGGCTCTTTATGAAAAAAGGCAATAATAGTGAGCCGGATTACAGTCTCTGGCATTTGGATGAAAAGACCCATGGTTTTGGTTTGGCACACAAGGGCTTATCCCGAGAAAACTCTGACTCACTGACTGCCTCACAAACGTTGGTTGATCAGGTTGAGTTGTTACGCTTCCGGTTTTATTGCAGTGATCAAAAACGCTGGTTAACCGCATCAGAAGCCACGATCTACTCCAGCATCACCCATGTTCATTTTGCTTTCTTGTTAACCAGTCCTGTGAGTATCAAGGCAAAATCTAGAAGCATCGAATTATGGGATGAGATCCTGCAACCACCGGATGATGGACATTTGCGCCTGCTGGTTACTGGTATTCGTGCTCTGCGCGAGGAGGAAGATGAGTGACGTATCAACGCGGGTTTTTACTGGCACCGCTACTCGTTTTTATGTTTCTGACCCTGTTATTAATCCAAATGGGGACTGCAGATCTGAGTCGCAGCTTGGTTATGCATCAACTGAAACTCCATCAGGATTGCATTACCTTGCTGCAGGATTTAAATCACAGCGGAGGTGTTGAGTCCTTCAGCGCGGATGACTGCCCTGCTTGCCCACTACCCAGAGGTTGTCCGTGAGACGTTTTCAGCAGCAGGGCATCCACCTATTTGATCTGCTGCTGGCTATGTTATTACTGAGTATTCTGCTGGGTTACGCTCTGCCTACTTATCAGCAAACACTGGAAATCCACCGACAGGCAGCTGAACTGAATCGCCTGCAGGGTATTCTGGCATCAGCTCGTTTACAGGCCAGCGTATTCAACCAGATGCTGACTTTGTGTGTGTCTGATAACGGTCAGAGTTGCCAGAGCAACACCAGCAACCAAGGCGGGCTGCTGTTGATGGATAACAACCTCCAACCCTTGCAACACTATCCCGGTTATGGGCATTCGGTGATTCTGAATACCAGCCCACTGGTGTTAAGACCTTTACCTGATCGAGGATCAGGTGGCACCCTGCTGCCTTGCACCGGTTTTCGTTACCAATCTGCTCGTGGTATCACCCTGTCACCGGCTGGCCGCATCCGGATTAATTCCGAGCCACCACAAAACCTGGAAACTCAATGCCCTAACTGATCCGGCATCAAGGCGCGGCTATTATCCATCCGGTCTTTTCTATATAATCCCGAGGTTGTTTTCTCAACACTGACCCAACTGATCGAGCTTGAATGGAACTGATTCGCGGCATCCACAATTTGCGTGCCCAGCACCGAGGCTGTGTAGCCACCATCGGCAATTTTGATGGTGTGCATCTGGGGCATCAGCAGATTCTTCAGCAAGTGAGAGAAATTGCTGCGCGCCTGCGCCAGCCCACAACAGTGATGGTGTTTGAACCTCAACCACGCGAGTTTTTTGCCGGGGAACAAGCCCCACCACGGCTGAACCGCTTTCGTGAAAAAGTGGAACGCCTGACTGAATATGGCGCTGAACGAATTGTTTGCCTGCAGTTCACCAGCCGCCTGCGTCAGCTGACTGCCGAGGCATTTATTCAGCAAGTGTTGGTGGATGGCCTGGCTGTGCGCCATCTGGTGGTGGGTGATGATTTCCGTTTTGGCTGTGATCGCGCCGGTGATTTTCATCTGTTAGAAAAAATGGGGCCAAAATACGGCTTCAGTGTTGAACACACCAACACCTGCCTGCTGGATGGTGAGCGAGTTTCCAGCACCCGTGTACGTGCTACTCTGGATGCTGCTAATCTGGCTGATGCCGCTCGTTTACTGGGTCGCCCGTACAAAATTGCCGGACGTGTAGTTCATGGCCGTAAACTGGGACGCACTCTCGGTGTACCCACGGCCAATCTGTTGCTGGGTGACCGCAAACCGGCATTAAACGGTGTATTTTGTGTGATGGTAAAAATGCCGAATGGTTTATCACGCCCCGGCATTGCCAATATTGGCCTGCGTCCAACCGTCGATGGACTGCTACCGGCACTGGAAACCCACCTGCCGGGTTTTGATGGCAACCTGTACGGCAAAAGGCTGGAGGTATTTTTTCTTGCCAGGATTCGTAACGAGCAGAAATTTGATGGCCTGGATGCACTGAAGGCACAGATAGCTGCTGATATAACCCGGTGCATCCATTTTTTTCAGCAGCAGGATCCACAGTGGCAGCCCGGTGAAGTCTGGCTGCGCTCCGGTGTTCCACCTCTGCTGGCTGCTGCACCCATCTGATTTTTCCAGTTAACCGCAACCTTGATGACCCGACCATGACCGATAAAAATACGGACCAATACAAGCACACTCTTAACCTGCCGGAAACCAGCTTTCCGATGCGCGGCAACCTGCCCAGCAAGGAGCCGGAGCGCTTGCAGCAGTGGCAGGATATGGATCTTTATGCCCGCCTGCGTGAGCAGGGCAAGGATCGTCCCAAGTTTGTACTGCACGATGGCCCTCCTTATGCCAACGGCAACATCCACATCGGTCATGCTGTTAACAAGATCATCAAGGATTTTATTATCAAATCCCGCACCCTGTCGGGTTTTGACGCACCTTATGTGCCCGGCTGGGATTGTCACGGTCTGCCAATTGAACACAAGGTTGAAGTCACCCACGGCAAAAACCTACCTGCTGATAAAGCACGTGAACTCTGCCGCGAATACGCCGGTGAACAGATCAAAGGCCAGATGCAGGACTTTATCCGTCTGGGCGTGATTGGTGACTGGAAAGCACCCTACCGCACCATGGATTACAGCAACGAAGCGGGTGAAATCCGCGCGCTGGCAGAAATGGTCAAGGGCGGTTTTGTCTTCAAAGGACTCAAGCCGGTGAACTGGTGTTTTGACTGTGGTTCAGCGCTGGCTGAAGCTGAAGTTGAATATGCTGACAAACAATCCGATGCCATTGATGTGGCCTTCACCTGTGCAGACAACGAACAACTGGCTAAGGCCTTTGGTCTGACCAGCCTGCCCAAACCGGCAGCCGTGGTGATCTGGACCACCACCCCTTGGACTATTCCCGCCAACCAGGCACTGAATGTCCACCCAGAGTTCACCTATGCCTTAGTGGATGCGGGTGATCGTCTGCTGCTGTTGGCTGAGCCGCTGGTGGCCTCTTGTCTGGAGCGTTATGAGCTGGATGGCTCCGTGATTGCCACCACCCGTGGTGAAACACTGGAAAACATCCGCTTCAGTCATCCGTTTTATGATCGCCTGTCGCCAGTTTATCTGGCTGATTATGTTGAAGCGGAAGTCGGCAGCACCGGTATTGTCCACTCAGCCCCAGCTTACGGTATGGATGACTTTATCTCCTGCCGTGCTCACGGCATGGAATTTGACGCCATCATCAGCCCGGTACAGAGCAACGGTGTTTATGCTGAAGATCTGCCATTTTTTGGCGGCCAGATGATCTGGAAAGCCAACCCGCAGATTGTTGAAAAACTGCGTGAAGTGGGCGCGCTGATGAACCACAAAAAAATCAGCCACAGCTACATGCACTGCTGGCGTCACAAAACTCCGGTGATCTACCGTGCCACCGCTCAGTGGTTTGTGGGTATGGATATTCCCAGCAAAACTGATGGCAAAACCCTGCGCGAAAAAGCCCTGGCGGGTATTGAACAAACCGAATTTGTACCCGGCTGGGGACAGGCTCGCCTGCACTCAATGATTGCCAACCGCCCTGACTGGTGCATCTCGCGCCAGCGCAACTGGGGTGTACCGCTGCCATTTTTTCTGCACAAGGCAACAGGTGAACTGCATCCACGCACCGAAGAACTGATGGAGCTGGTGGCACAAAAGGTGGAGCAGCAGGGCATTAATGCCTGGTTCCAGCTGGATGCGACTGAACTGCTGGGTGCAGAAGCTGACAACTACGATAAAGTCACCGACACACTGGATGTGTGGTTTGATTCCGGCACCACCCACTGGCACGTGCTGCGTGGTTCCCATCCACTGGGACATGCTGAAGGCCCACGTGCCGACTTGTATCTGGAAGGTTCCGACCAGCACCGTGGTTGGTTCCACTCCTCACTGCTGACCGGTTGTGCCATTGATGGTCATCCACCTTACCGCGCCCTCCTGACTCACGGTTTTACCGTGGATGCTCAGGGTCGCAAGATGTCCAAATCCATGGGCAACGTGGTAGCGCCGCAGGAAGTGATGGACAAGATGGGTGCTGACATTCTGCGCCTGTGGGTTGCGTCCACCGACTACTCCGGTGAGATGGCGGTTTCTGATGAAATCCTCAAGCGCACTGCGGACTCTTACCGCCGTATCCGCAACACTGCACGTTTCCTGCTCTCCAACCTGAATGGTTTTGATCCGGCGCGTGATCTGTTACCACAGGATGAGTTACTGGCTCTGGATCGCTGGGCAGTGGATGCCGCTCTGCAGTTGCAGCAGCGCATCACCGATGCGTTTGACACCTACCGTTTCCTGGATGTTTACCAGCAGGTACACCACTTCTGTGTACGCGAACTGGGTGGTTTTTATCTCGACATCATCAAGGATCGCCAGTACACCATGCAGGAGGATTCTCGTGGACGTCGTTCCTGCCAGACCGCCTTGTATCATATCGCTGAAGCCCTGATCCGCTGGATTGCCCCGATCCTCAGCTTCACTGCTGAAGAAATTAATGAAGCCCTGCCGGGTGAACGTCCTCAATCCGTACTGTTCACCACCTGGTATGACGGCCTGTTTGCTCTACAAAATAGCGGCGAGCTGGGACGTGAATACTGGGAACGTCTGGTGGAAGTGAAAGACAGCGTGAACAAGTGTTTGGAAGATGCCCGTAACGAGAAGCTGGTGAAAGGTTCACTGGCTGCTGAAGTCACACTCTATGCCGGTGATGCCCTGCTGACGGATCTGCAAAAACTCGGTGATGAGCTGCGTTTTGTGCTGCTGACTTCAGAAGTCACTCTGCGACCACTGGCAGAAGGTGTTGATGCCCGCAGCACGGATCTGGACGACCTCAAGGTTGAAGTAGCCGCCTCACAACACACCAAGTGTGTACGCTGCTGGCATCACCGTGATGACGTTGGCAGCCATGCCGAACATCCTGAGTTGTGTGGTCGTTGTATCAGCAACCTGCCGGATGGTGAAGGTGAGCAACGCCACTATGCCTGATTGGTTTAACACCGCTCTGGTCAGCCTGAAACCCAGACGCAGCAGCCTGATCTGGCTGCTGCTGGCGGCACTGGTCATCCTGTTGGATCTGGGCAGCAAAGCCTGGATCAGCAGCCATCTGTTTTATGGTCAGCGCATAGAAGTACTGCCGGTGTTTGATCTGGTGCTGCTGCACAACACCGGTGCTGCCTTCAGCTTTCTGGCGAATGCCGGTGGCTGGCAGCGCTGGTTTTTTGTACTGCTGGCATTGGTTGCCAGCCTGGTTATTTATGGCTGGCTAAATCGCCTGCAACCCAGTGAAAAAATTACCGCGCTGGCATTGGCATTAATCCTGGGTGGCGCACTGGGCAACCTGCACGACCGCTTCTTTTATGGGTATGTGGTCGACTTCCTAGCTGTCCACTGGAACCAGCGGTATTTTCCCGCCTTCAATATTGCCGATGCCGGAATCACTGTTGGTGCGGTACTACTGATCTGGCAATCGTTTTTTGGCAAGGAAGCGCAACGATCCAACTAACCCAGAGCAACAACAGCCTGACGAACAAAGTTCAGAGGTTGCTGGAAATAACCCTTCTGAATCACTGACTGGACTATTTCAGGATCTACATCCAGATAGTCATGCACCAGCGCATTACGCAATCCGATGACTTTTTTCCATGGCTGGTTGCTCTGTATCAGTCCTGCGCTTTCCAGATATTGGAAGGCTTTTAACCCTTCGTTTACTGTCTGCCCAGAAACTGCTTTAGCCCAGTGTTTGGCTGCACCGATTGCCGCTTCGATCAAAAGCTGCAAACTGCGCTCAGCAGCCAGTTCTTCAAATCGCGACCAGGGCTGGGAATCCAGTTTTGTTTTCAGCAACAGCAGATCTCTTTCACACTCATTCACATGCTCGGTCAAAGAGAAGAGGTAACTTGGCGCAACAGGAACCATTTCAGTTCAACCTTGTTTGAAGGTGAATAGTTTGAGGGTACATATAATCCAACTCCCAGATGGAGAAGATTCTGGACTCGATGGTCATGCGAATCGGTGGCTGTTTATCCACCAGCAATTTTCCTTCAGAAAGAACACTCCACCCAAGAGGAACCGGACAACAAGCCAAATCCACAATACTGATGTGACCTTCTGGCAAATCCAGAGCCTGCTGCCAATCTAGGGTCAGAACTTCCGGACGCAGCCGTCTTTCCAGCGGATCCGGTTCCCAACTGGAAAAAATCACCGCCAGATCATAATCACTGGTCGCTCCGGCATCACCTCGCGCACGCGAGCCGTATAACCATAACGCCAGAATATATGGATTGTTTTCAGCCAGTTCAGTCAGTGCTTTTAGCATCGGATGCCTTCCTTTCATAGATCACCAGAATAGCAGCAACCTGACCAGTGAACCAATCACCTGCTGCACAAGTCGAGATGGTTACTCACTCTCTGTCCAGCGTGCTAAAATTCGGCAACTTTTCTTATTCTGCTGTGGAAATCCCATGAATGATTTAAAAATCGGTGCTGGTACTCAGGTCACCCTGCACTTTGCCCTATTACTGGAAGATGGTCAGCCTGTTGACTCCACCTTTGATCGTGATCCAGCACACCTGATTATTGGAGATGGTAATCTGCCGGAGGGTTTTGAAGCCTGCCTGCAAGGGCTGATGGCCGGTCAGCGCGAAACCTTCACCGTACCACCGGAAAAAGCTTTTGGTCAGCACAATCCCAGCAATGTACAGCTGTTGTCCCGCTCGGATTTTTCCAATATTGATGAGCTGGAAGTGGGCATGATTCTGGGCTTCACCGACAAGGCCGGTGGTGAGTTGCCAGGTATGATTGCCGAAGTGAATGATCGTCAGGTACAGGTGGATTTTAATCATCCACTGGCAGGACGCACCCTGACTTTTGAAGTGGAAATTCTGGACGTCAAACCTGTTTCCATCCAATAACCCATCCGGCGAGAATGTCTATGACCCTGTCCATCCAGCTTGCCAATCCTCGCGGTTTTTGTGCCGGAGTGGATCGTGCCATCGAAATTGTTAACCGTGCGCTGGATGTGTTCGGCCCTCCCATTTATGTCCGACATGAAGTGGTGCACAACCGCTTTGTGGTTGAGTCCCTGCGGGATCGTGGTGCGATTTTTGTGGATGAACTGCATGAAGTACCGAACGATGTGATCGTGATTTTTTCTGCTCACGGGGTTTCTCATGCTGTGCAACAGGAAGCTGAGCGACGCAACCTAAAAGTCTTTGATGCCACCTGCCCGCTGGTGACCAAGGTACACATGGAAGTCTTGCGTTATGCCCGCCTGGGGCAGGAGTGTGTGTTGATCGGTCATGCCGGTCATCCAGAAGTGGAAGGCACCATGGGGCGTTACGACACTCGTCATGGTGGCAAAATTTATCTGGTTGAAAATGAGGCTGACGCCAGCCAACTGCAGGTCAGTAATCCCGATCATCTGGCTTATGTCACCCAGACCACCCTGTCGATGGATGACACCGCACGGGTGATTGATGCCCTGCGCCAGCGTTTTCCTAACATCAGCGGCCCGCGTAAAGATGATATCTGTTACGCCACCCAGAACCGTCAGGATGCAGTCAAAACCCTGGCCGAAAATTCTGACCTAGTGCTGGTGGTTGGCAGCCCCAACAGCTCCAACTCCAATCGTTTACGCGAGCTGGCCGAACGCATGGGTGCCCGTGCTTTTCTGATTGATGGTGCTGACAACTTAAAAAAAGAGTGGCTGGAGAATATCCGTAGTATCGGTATCACCGCTGGAGCCTCCGCCCCAGAAATTCTGGTTCGGGATGTGATTCAGCAGCTGATTGAATGGGGTGCTGATGCACCACAGGAACTGGCCGGTCGTCCGGAAAACATCACCTTTTCCATGCCTAAAGAGTTGCGTCTGACTCAGATCGACTGATTACCAGCGGGTCATTTTGACCCGCTTCTTTCTATCACCCTCTCTATACACTAGCTTTTGATCGCCTTTTTTTGGGCTTTCCAGCCTCAAATCCATCCGTCAATTTTAGTTTATTCTCCCTGCCGCCACGGCACAGGGTTTGCTGTTTATTCCTGATATATTCCATACGGGGATCAATCCGGTGACTCAAGCACACACACCCACCCTTAACCTCTGGCACCTATGGTTACGCCTGGATAAAAAAGTCAGCCTGTCTCGCGGCTGGGAAAGCATTCAGTGGCAGGTTGCCGAAGTCAGCCATCAACCCCTGCAGCATGCCGATGCTGTTCCGCTGCAACTGCAGTTATACCGGGATGAACGCAGTGCTTACCGGTTTAATCTTTCCTCTCAGGCACCCAAGCTGTTTGTAATTTGTGAAGAACGCGAAGAAGGCATGATTCCCAGAATCATCAGCGCCTGTCAGGACGAAGCCGCTGACTATATGGATGCCGGGCAACCAGTGCTGGATCTTCCGATGCCCGCTGCCATTCACGCCTGGATCGAGGCATTTATGGCACATCACGGTGAGTGGGTTGATCCCCGTGATGCCAAGCGTCGCATGCGTGGTCAACCTCGTGAGGAACCTCAGCATGAGTGATGCCTTTTTGCAGCGCTGGTCCAAGCGTAAACAGCAACAAAATGAGACGCTGACCCAGCCTTTACCTGAAGAAGCGCTGGCAGCGGATCAACAGCCCGTGGCAAAAACTTCACCCGAGCTTCCCAATCAACAAACGAACGAAGAAATAGAACTGCCCGATGTGGACTCACTTCATGCAGGCAGTGATGTTTCGATGTTTTTTTCCAGCAAGGTCAGCACGGAATTAAAACAACAGGCACTGAGAAAACTGTTTCACCAACCGGAATTTAATTTTCGTTGCCCACTGGATGAATATGCCGAGGATTACAGCCAGATGCCTCTGTTAAGTGCTGAAGCTGCAGGCAAGGTTCGCCAGTGGGCAAAAGAGCAGATCGAAGATTTGCTGGATAACAATACAGCAGCAGATAAAAACACAATAGATGATGAGCAGACCCACCATGACAGAACCGAATATCAACCGTCTGGCACAGAAACAAGCGATCAACAGCTTGCCACCACTACTGATGACCCAGAGCAACAGCATCAGTTACCGGAGTAACGGCCACCTGCTGATTATCGGCCCGGAAGATCTGGCTCGGCTGGCCGCAGAACAGATCAAGGGGTTACGTTCCATCACTCTGCTGGCTCAGGGTGGTGTCAGTAATCAGGATGATTTACATCTGGAAAGCGCAATGTCCAGCGCTGCTGATGCCAAAGTCATTTATGCCCCCATCAGCAGCCTGAAGGGTTGGCTGGGTGCTTTTGAACTGCTGGTCAGGGATAACCAGCAGGACGCCTTTAATCCGGCAAAAGCACTGATCGGTCAGGAGCATTTTGATCTGGTGTTGGATCTGGGTACACAACCCACCTTGCAAAATGAACTGTCACCGCCCGGTTATTATGCTGTTGCACCGGATGCTGCTTCTTTTTATGAAGTGCTGGGTGAGCTGGATGGTTTGCAAGGTGAATTTGAAAAACCGGCTTATATTCAGGTGAATAATGACATCTGCGCCCATGCCGATCGAGGCAAAACCGGCTGTACTCGCTGCCTGGATGTTTGCCCGGCTGATGCCATCAGCAGCCATAACAATACTGCCTCACACGACTTTATTATTCAGGTGAATACCGCCCTGTGCCATGGCGCAGGTAGTTGCACCACTGCTTGCCCGACGGGTGCTTTAAGTTTTGTCTCCCCTCAGCCACAAAGCCAGCTGACCCAACTGCGCCAGTTAATTAGCAGTTATTCTCAGGCTGGTGGTGAACACCCCGCGCTGTTGATTCATGCCGCAGAGGCACAGCCAGATTTACAACAACTACCGGATTTTGTTTTACCTCTGGCTCTGGAAGAAGCCGCGGGTGTTGGTATTGAAATCTGGATGTCGATGCTGGCAGCTGGTTGTACCTTTGTTGCCATCCAGTTGACTGAAAACACACCACCCAGCCTGCAAAAACTGCTGCGCAGTGAAGTAGCACTGGCTGGGCAGTTACTGGCCGCCATGGGGCATCCGGCACAACGCATTCAACTGGTGAATGAACAACAGCTGGGTCAGGAACTGTTGCAGCTGGATCAACAACTGAGCCACTGGCATAACCAGCCACCAACGGATCCATTTGAATGGCAGGGCAAACGAGCCACCTTAAATGCTGCACTGGAGCGACTGTTCGAGCAGGGTGAAGCCCTCGAAGAACCTGTGACACTGTCAACTTCAGCACCCTATGGGCAGGTATTACTGAATACCAATGCCTGCACCCTTTGTATGGGTTGTGTGGCGATTTGCCCTACCGGTGCCCTGCGTGGTGGTAATAATGAAGCACCCCGTCTGGCCTTTCTGGAAGCTGATTGTGTGCAATGTGGCCTCTGCTCCAGTGTCTGTCCGGAGCAGGCTATTCGACTGGAAGCTCGTTTTGCTCCAGCACCCGGTATTCGTCTGAATGAACGTACCTTAAAAGAAGAAGAGCCTTTTCATTGCATCAGTTGCGGCAAGGCTTTTGGCAGCAGCAGCACCATCAACAGCATCATGAAAAAGCTGGAAAACCACAGCTATTTCCAGGGTGAGGCAGCAAAAAGACTGCAGATGTGTGAAGACTGCCGTGTCCGTGACAGCTACCGCGAACTGGCAGCTGACCCCGAAGCCCAACTGCGACTGTAAAGGAACTCGACCATGAATCAGGAAAACCAAGCATTACGTGCTGATATTTATGCTTTACTGGCGGCATTATTTCGCACACCTCCCAGCGCGGAACTGCTGGAGTTTCTGCAGCAGATGGAGATCGACACCAGCCAGAAGGGCAAGATGACTCGTGGCTGGCAACTGCTGCGCCTTGCCGCACAACAAACCAGTGCTACGGCAGTTGAAGAAGAGTTTTTACCCCTGTTTATTGGTATCGGGCAGGGTGAGGTGACCCCTTTTGCTTCCTGGTATCTGACCGGCTCCATCATGGAAGCACCACTGATTGAGCTGCGCAAGGATCTGAAACTGCTGGGGTTTGAGCGTGAAGAACATAGCAAGGAGCCGGAGGATAATCTGGCTGCCCTGTGTGAGGTGATGTCTTTGTTGATCCAACAAGGCAAGAGCGATGAGCTTCAAGCGACTTTTTTCAGCCGCCACTTGGCAGAGTGGGTGGAACCCTTGTGTCGTGATATCCAGCAGGCATCCAGTGCGGTGTTTTATCAGGCCGTTGCAGAGCTGGCAGAGGCGTTTTTTCAGCTGGAAAAAAACCATCTGAGTCAGCTGGCATCCTTGCCACAACAAACGGTACAACTCTACAACCCAGCTTGAGCTGGCAGTATCAGGCGTTGATGGCTCTTTCGGCTTCCAGACTTGCCATCTTGCCTGCCTCCCAGCGGTTGTACTGCTCTTGCTGGTCAACAGACTAGTCGATTTTTCTTTTACAGAAAATGCCCTGAGACAAAAAGCAACTGTCGGCTTTTTTATGCTGCGTCAAAATGACTCGCCTATAAAAACCTCTGCTGGTTTTGGTGGATTAAAAGCCGACTTTTCTTCCCTTTGGCTTGCGTGCCTCTGGCTCCAAGCTTGCAATTCAACAAGGGTTGATACGAACAACATCAGATAAGAGATGGGGAAAACCATGCAAAACAATAAAACCAGCGCAACGAATCAGCTCGAGCGTCGTCGGTTTCTGAAAGGCCTGGCTGGTGCTTCTGCTGCTGCCGGTCTGGTCGCAGTATCCGCCAATACACTGGCCGCAGAACAGTCAGTCACTGAATTGCCGGATGAACAGGTACAGGGTTACCACGAAACGGATCATATCCGCGCTTATTACGCCAGTTGCCGCTGAATCGACAAGAATAAAGGGGAACCAAGATGCGTTTAACCAAAAAAACTGCTGCCAGCACTGATGCGGCACAGAGTGAAGGACTCGGCGTCAGCCGTCGTGGCTTTCTGAAGGGAACCAGTGTTGCGGCTGGTGGTTTGGCTGCCACTGGCCTGCTCGGTCAGGGCATGATTCGCAAGGCCGAAGCAAAAACAGCAAAGTCCACTGCACCAGTGGAAGTGAAACGTACCATCTGTACCCACTGCTCGGTGGGTTGTGGTGTTTATGCCCATGTACAGGAAGGTGTCTGGACTTATCAGGAAGCAGCCTTTGATCACCCGATCAACAAGGGTGCTCATTGCGCCAAGGGTGCTGCCCTGCGCCATCATGGTCATTCTACCCGTCGCCTGAAATACCCGATGAAACTCGAAGGCGGCAAGTGGAAAAAACTCTCCTGGGAACAAGCCATCAACGAAATTGGTGACAAAACCCTGCAGATTCGTGAAGAGTCCGGTCCTGACTCAGTGTTCTGGCTAGGTTCTGCCAAGTTCAACAACGAACAGGCTTACCTGTTCCGCAAGTTTGCCTCCCTGTGGGGTACCAACAACGTGGATCACCAGGCGCGTATCTGCCACTCCACCACCGTCGCCGGAGTTGCCAACACCTGGGGCTATGGTGCGATGACCAACAGTTACAACGACATGCAAAACAGCAAGTCGATTCTGTTTATCGGCTCCAACGCGGCGGAAGCCCACCCGGTTTCCATGCAGCACACCCTGATTGCGAAAGAACGCAACAACTGTAAAGTGGTCGTAGTTGATCCGCGTTACACCCGCACTGCAGCCAAGGCTGATGAGTATGTGCGTATTCGCTCCGGCTCGGACGTGGCTTACATCTGGGGTCTGCTGTGGCACATTTTCAGAAATGGCTGGGAAGACAAGGAATACATCAAACAGCGTGTTTACGGCATGGACGAAATCCGTAAAGAAGTTGAACAGTTCCCACCTGCCGTTGTGGAAGATATCACCGGTGTGGGTGAAGCCCAGATGTACAAGGTCGCCAAAATGCTGGCCGACAACACCCCCGGCTGCGTTGTGTGGTGTATGGGTGGAACCCAGCACACTACCGGCAACAACAACACTCGTGCTTATTGCATTCTGGAACTGGCGCTGGGCAATACCGGCAAATCCGGCGGCGGTGCCAATATTTATCGGGGTCACGATAACGTACAGGGTGCTACTGACTTTGGAGTGCTCTCAAACTCCCTGCCGGGTTATTACGGTCTGGCTGAAGGCTCCTGGAAACACTGGGCTGGTGTATGGAATGTGGATTTTGCGTGGCTGAAAAACCGCTTTGACCAGAACACCTACCGTGGCACCAAGCCCATGAATGCCACCGGCATTCCCGTCTCTCGCTGGGTGGATGGTGTACTGGAAGATAAAGAAAAAATTGCGCAGAAAGATAACCTGCGTGCGGTGTTTTACTGGGGGCATGCTGTTAACTCCCAGACCCGTGGCCCGGAAATGCGCGAAGCCATGAAAAAGCTGGATATGATGGTGATTGTGGATCCTTACCCCACGGTTGCCGCTGTCATGAACGACCGCACCGATGGTGTGTATCTGCTGCCAGCCTGTACCCAGTTTGAAACCTACGGTTCCGTGACCGCATCCAACCGCTCTATCCAATGGCGCGACAGGGTGATTGAGCCTCACTTCGAGTCCAAATCCGATCATGAAATCATGTACCTGTTTGCCAAAAAACTGGGCTTTGCTCAGGAGCTAACCAAACAGATCAAGGTGAATGGCAACGAGCCACTGATTGAAGATATCGTGCGCGAATACAACCGTGGCATGTGGACCATCGGTTATACCGGCCAGAGCCCGGAACGCCTGAAATACCATCAACAAAACTGGCATGCCTTTGATTTCACCAGCCTGCGCGGCGTTGGTACTGAAGCAGATGGTGAGTTTTATGGCCTGCCCTGGCCTTGCTGGGGTACTGCCGAGATGAAACACCCTGGTACCCACATCTTGTATGACACCAGCCTGCCGGTCAAAGACGGTGGCCTCGGTTTCCGTGCCAACTTCGGTGTTGAGCGCAACGGTGTCACCCTGCTGGCAGAAGGTTCTGCTCCGGTTGGCAATGAAATCGGTGACGGTCACCCCGAGTTCACTGCTGATTTGCTGAAACAGCTTGGCTGGTGGGATGACCTGACAGCGGAAGAGAAAAAAGCTGCTGAAGGTAAAAACTGGAAAACCGATCTGTCTGGCGGTATCCAGCGTGTTGCCATCAAACATGGCTGTGCGCCGTTCGGTAACGGCAAGGCACGTACCATTGTGTGGACCTTCCCGGATGCCATTCCGAAACACCGTGAACCCCTCTACACCACCCGCCGTGATCTGGTTGCCAAATACCCCACCTGGGATGACTTTGAGTCCATCTTCCGCCTGCCGACGCTCTACAAGTCGATCCAGCAGCGCGACACTTCCGCCGAATTCCCGATCATTCTGACCTCCGGTCGTCTGGTGGAATACGAAGGTGGTGGTGACGAAACCCGTTCCAACCCTTGGCTGGCTGAGTTGCAGCAAGACATGTTTGTGGAGATCAACCCCTTCAACGCCAACACCCTGCGCATTCGTGATGGCCAGGATGTCTGGGTTTATGGGCCGGAAGGCGGCAAAGCCAAGGTCAAGGCACTGGTCACCAACCGTGTTGATCGCAACGTGGCCTTTATGCCTTTCCACTTCGGTGGACGCTTCCAGGGTGAAGATCTGCGCAGCCGCTACCCGGAAGGCAGTGACCCCTACGTTCTGGGTGAATCCGTGAACACCGTAACCACCTATGGTTATGATCCGGTCACCTTGATGCAGGAAACCAAAACCACCGTCTGCCGAATTGAAGCAGCCTGATCCCAGAGGAGAACACCATGGCTCGTATGAAATTTTTGTGTGACTCAGAGCGCTGCATCGAGTGCAACGGTTGTGTCACGGCCTGTAAAAACGCCAACGAAACTGAGTGGGGCATTCAGCGCCGCCGCGTAGTGACTCTGGATGATGGTGAAATTGGCAAGGAGGTCTCTATCTCCGTAGCCTGTATGCACTGCTCCGATGCACCTTGTATGGCGGTTTGCCCAACTAACTGCTTCTACCCGACGGAAGAAGGCCTGATCCTGCACAACAAGGACACCTGTATCGGTTGTGGTTATTGCCTTTATGCCTGTCCTTTTGGTGCGCCGCAGTTCCCGAAACAGGGTGCCTTCGGAGCACGCGGCAAAATGGACAAGTGCACCTTCTGTGCCGGTGGTCCGGAAAGCGATCCAGTACTGGAACAGCAAAAGTACGGTGCCAACCGCCTGAAAGACGGCAAGCTGCCACTCTGTGCTGAAATGTGTTCCACCAAAGCCTTGCTGGCCGGTGATGCACAAGAAGTTGCGGATATCTTCCGTGAGCGAGTGGTTTACCGTGGACATAAAAATGGTGCCTGGGGTTCTAATCCACCTGCACCGGGCTTGACCGAGCTGGCACGTCAGGCAGCTGAGCTGGCCACTGATGCAGCGAGAAGCTAACCATGAAAAACTGCAAGCGTAACTCTGGCAGCCTCTGGCTCAGCCTGGTTGCGCTGCTGCTGGCAGGCTGTTTATTCAGCCTGCCCTCAGTGGCTCAACCGGAAAGCGGTCAGCCTGCTGATGCACGGCGCGAGTTGATGCAAACCCTACCAGGAGTCACACCCGACTACTGGCGAGATGTACAAGGTGGTGTCTCCGGCACCACCAGCTCGCGCAGTCCGGGTGCCAACACCCTGATCATGGTGGAAGGTGAACAGTGGCGAACCTGGCGTAACCAGTGGGTATCACCCGGTGGCTTGATTGCACTGGGCGGCAGCGCTTCCGCACTCTTACTGTTCTGGTTACTGTTTGGCCCGGTCAAACTGGAGCACCCACGCACCGGTCGCAAGCTCGAGCGTTGGACGCGGATGGATCGCACCATCCACTGGTATGTTGCCAGCCTATTTATCATTCTGGGCTTCACCGGCCTGATGCTGTTGTACGCCAAGTGGTTCCTGCAACCCATTCTACCGGGTGGCATCTGGGCCGCCTTTATGACCGCTGCCAAGAACATCCACAACTATCTGGGGCCGCTGTTTGCTCTGGGGTTGCTGGCGATGATCATAAAATGGATTCGCCACAATGCCTTTAACCTGGTGGATCTGAAATGGTTTGCCAAGGGTGGTGGTATTGTTGGTAAAGGTCATCCTCCAGCCGGTTACCTGAACGGTGGTGAGAAGGTCTGGTTCTGGATTGTCACACTGGTGGGACTGACAGTGGTAATTTCCGGACTGGTTGCCGACTTCCCCAACTTTGGTCAGGGTCGTGAAACCATGCAGACCACTCTGCTGGTGCATGGTGTCGGTGCACTGATCCTGATGGCCGCTTCTTTTGGTCACATCTACATCGGCACCGCCGGAACCGAGGGTGCCTTTGAAGGCATGAAAACCGGTTACGTCGATGAAAGCTGGGCGAAGCAGCATCATGATCTCTGGTATGAAGCCGTGAAGGATCAGGCGATCAGTGAGAGTGAGCTGGAAGCACAAAAAACCGGAACGACCAAGAGTCAGACTCAGGCATCCTGATCGACTGTTAAAAACAAGGGCTTCAGTTGTTCATCTGAATGACTGAAGCCTTTTGTTTGCTGTTATAGCACTCTCTTTGTGGTTATCATCCTCGTTAAAGATTCAAACTGTTCATTTTGCCTTGCATGGAGACATCCCCCTGATGAAAGCCCTTGACCCACAGGTACAGACTGAAATTGAAGCCGCCGCCTTTCGTCGTCTGCTGCAACATCTGGATAACAACAAAGATGTACAGAACATCGACCTGATGATTTTGGCCGACTTCTGCCGCAACTGCCTGGCGAAGTGGCTGATGGCTGCTGCTGAGGATCAGGATGTAGAGCTGAACTATGATGAAGCCCGTGAAATCGTCTACGGTATGCCCTACGAAGAATGGAAAGACTTGTATCAGCAACCCGCCACAGAAGCACAGCTCAAGGCTTTTGCTGAGCGTGAAGCGGCTCGTAAAGCACGGGGTGATCACTGATGGCACAGGATTTTATTCCCTTGCAGATTGCGGTACTGACCCTGTCGGATACTCGCACCCTGGCCGAAGACAAATCGGGTGATGCACTAGTAGAAATGCTGCAGCAAGCCGGTCATCAACTGGCTGATCGTCAGCTGATACCGGATGACGTGTACCAGATGCGTGCCGTGGTCAGCCAGTGGATTGCTGATCCAGCCATTCAGGTGATCCTGACTACTGGCGGCACTGGTTTTACCGGTCGAGACTCCACTCCGGAAGCCTTGCGCCCGCTGTTTGATACTGAAATTGAAGGTTTTGGTGAGCTGTTCCGGCAGGTCTCTTATGAAGAAATCGGTTCATCCACCGTGCAATCCCGCTGCCTGGCCGGACTCGCCAACCGCACCGCCATCTTCTGCCTGCCCGGCTCCACCGGAGCCTGCAAAACCGGCTGGAACAAAATCCTGCAGGAACAACTGGATGCCCGTCACAAACCCTGCAACTTTGTCGGTATCCTGCTGAACGGCAAACAGCTGCATAGTTAACATAACACTCAAGAGCCTCAATATGACCCAAACACCTGCCCTGACTCCGGTTGCGACTGCTCTTGAGCAGATGTTGTTATCCATTCAACCCGTTCAAGAATCAGAATGCCTGCCGCTCGATCAGATCACCGGGCGCATCACGGCAAAATCTGTGGTGTCTGGTGTGAACGTGCCTCCGGCAGATAACTCGGCCATGGATGGGTATGCCATAAACTGGGCTGACCGTGGCAAAACGCTGACTGTTTCCCAACGTATACCGGCAGGCAGTGCACCCCAGCCACTGCAGCCGGGCACCTGCGCCCGTATTTTCACCGGATCAGAAATTCCCGCTGGTGCAGACACCGTTGTGATGCAGGAGGTGGTGACTTTGACCACCGACGGTCAGGTCGTTATCCCCGCAGAGCTGCAACAAGGTCAAAACGTTCGCCCCTGTGGACAGGATATAACCCTGGGGCAGGTTGTTGTGCCGGAGGGAATCCGACTGGATTACCGCCATATCGGTTTACTGGCGAGTGTGGGACAGGCAGAGGTTCAAGTGCTGCGTCGCCCAAGGGTGGCTTTACTGGCAACCGGGGATGAACTGGTGATGCCGGGGCAGCCCTTGCAAGCAGGGCAGATTTACAACTCCAACCGCCCCATGTTGAGCAGCCTGCTGCAATCCTTAGGTGCAGAGCTGGTGGATTTAGGCAATATTGCTGATACCCAGCAAGCCACGGAAGCGGCTCTGTTAAAAGCAGCTGATCAGGCCGACTTTATTTTATCCACAGGCGGTGTTTCGGTCGGCGAAGAAGATCACATCAAACCGGCAGTGGAAAAACTCGGGCAGCTAAACCTTTGGAAGCTGGCGATGAAGCCGGGCAAACCGGTGGCTTTTGGTCAGATCGGCAAGGCCGCTTTTCTTGGTTTACCGGGTAATCCGGTTTCGGTATTTGTGGGTGCTCAGGTGTTTTTATGGCCATTGCTGGCAAAACTGGTTGGGCAGCACACATCCGGTCAACTGCCACTGGAGCAGGGTGTAGCACAGTTCAGTGGGCGCACACAAATCCGGCAGGAATATCTGCGCGTCAGGGCAGAGTTACAGGATGGGCAATGGCAGCTGCAATCTTTTGCCAACCAAAATTCCGGGGTACTCAGCTCGGTGGTCTGGGCCAATGCACTGGCTGTTTTGCCGCCGCGCAGCAACATCCAGCCGGGTGACACAGTGAGCTTTATGCGTTATCAGCCGTGAGTTCCGATAAATCCAACACCAGCGGTGGGTTCATACCCGGATCTGCCCAGCGGCAACTGCTGGCATTGGCGGTGGCATAACCTCCCTGAGAGGCAGGATAAAACCCATAACCTTCATGAATGTGTCCAACCGTATTGACTATTTCCATGAAAGCCTGCGTTCGGGTGATGGTTGAGTTTGGTAACCCCATTATCCGGGTAGCAGGCTTTCTTTAAAACTGTCCGAACTATTGCGAACTATTGCGATAAGTGAGTCTGAAAAACTTAACTGAATCACGTTTTTTCCACCTGAACCTCTGCTATTCTTGCATTCATTCAGCACAGACAAGGAAAGATGAACGGATGAAACAAATTAACACACTCAGGCACAAGATTACCCAGCTACTCAGTCGACTGGATTTTTTTAAAGACTTTAACGAAACCGACAAAGCCTTGCTGGTGGAAGGCAAAGGTATGATTGTGCTGGCTGAAGAAGGCGAGTACATCATCAAAGCCGGATCTGTTGATCCCACCTTATACATCCCGCTCAGTGGTGAGCTGGAAGTTCGTATGACCAATGAAAAGGGCAAAGAAATCGCGATTGCCAAAATCCCACCCGGTGAAACAGTGGGTGAGGTCGCTTTTCTAACAGATACAGCACGTACAGCCAGTGTTGTAGCACTGAAACAAACCCTGCTGTTCCGCTGCAACCGCCTGGCATTAAAAAGCCTGGCACCTTCTGCACGCGAAAAAATCAAGGATCAGATCATTTACAAACTGATCGAGCGCCTGCATCAGAAGAATGTAGAGCTCAGTAACCGAGGTTAATCTTTTAACTCCGGGTTGAAAATTAACGCGCCAGAAGCGCACCATAAAAGACACCAGCAGCATCAATGCCAGAATCCTGAACAGGTGATATGCAGCGCCTTGTTGTACACGAACCGCGTAGCATAACAGAATAACAATAGAGCGAGGCCAGTATGCAAGTCATTGAAATCACACAACCCGGTGGTACAGAGGTTCTACAAGCTGCACAACGCCCTTTACCCGAAGCCTTTAAAGGGCAGATTTTAATCAAGGTTGCAGCAGCCGGCATCAACCGGCTGGATATTTTCCAGCGCCAGGGCAATTACCCAGTACCACCCGGTGCCTCCGATATCCCAGGGCTGGAAGTCAGTGGTGAAATCATTGGTGGTGATCTGGCTTCAGCCGACAATTGGCTGGATTTTAAAATCGGCGATCAGGTTTGTGCCCTGATGCAAGGCGGTGGTTATGCTGAATACGCCGTTGCAGAACTGCAACAATGCCTGCCAATCCCTGCCGGACTCACTCCACTGGAAGCAGCTGCTCTGCCTGAAGCGTTATTCACTGTCTGGAGTAATGTTTTTGATCGTGGCCGTCTTGGTCAGGGTCCAAAAGGAGCCAAGGAAACTTTGCTGGTACAGGGTGGCACCAGTGGCATAGGTACTTTTGCCATTCAGCTGGCACATGCACTTGGATACCGGGTATTTGCCACCGCAGGCACTGACGAGAAGTGCCGCGCCTGCGAAGCACTGGGGGCAGTGCGAGGCATCAACTACCGTACCGAGGATTTTGTTGAGGTGGTACGACAGGAAACCCAGGGCGAAGGTGTTGATGTCATTCTCGACATGGTGGCCGGTGGTGATTATCTGGCTCGTGAACTGGAAGCCGCTGCCGATGACGGGCGCATAGTTATCATTTCACTGCTTGGTGGTGCCAAGGCTGAAATCAATCTGAGCCATATACTGCGCCGCCGTGTCAGCATTCTAGGTGGCACACTGCGCCCCAGAGGCAACGATTTTAAAGGGCCAATTGCCAGACACCTGTACAAAACTGTCTGGCCATTACTGGAACAGCAGCTGATCAAGCCCGTCATATATAGAACCTTCCCCCTGAGTAAAGTAGCGGAAGCCCATCAACTGATGGAAAGCAGCCAGCACATAGGCAAAATTCTGCTGGA
>NZ_JACUUA010000266.1 GCF_014859565.1 Marinospirillum sp.
TCGCACTGTGACTCATTGCCGCTTAATCTCCCGGAGAAAAAAACGAATTATCCGTGATTCATACCAACAGGCAAGAAAAACAAAAAAAGGAGCCGTTGCCGGCTCCTTTTTAATGCCTTGGATTCAACACAACCACTCAGGGCAGTGCAGGAATCTCAACGTGTGGCATTTCACCAGTCAGAGAGTGCAGGAAAGCGACAATGTCATTCACAGTGCGCTTGTTGAACTCACGACCCAGCATTTCTTTGCCCATGATCTGTACCGCTTCTTCCAATGTGGCAGTGCCACCATTGTTGAAGTAGGGGTAAGTCACAGCCACGTTACGCAGAGTTGGAGTCTTGAAGCGGTGTTTGTCACCTTCGTCACCAGTCACCAGATAACGACCCAGATCAGTTGAACCAGGCACCTGAATAGCATGGAACAGGCTATCAGTCAGCGCAGGACCAGAGTGACAGGCCGTACAACCGTTGTCTGCAAAAGCTGCCATGCCGCGCTTCTGTTGATCAGTCAGTGCACTCAGATCACCACTGAGGTAACGATCAAAGGGTGAGTTAGGCGTGTTCAGAGTACGCTGGAAGCTCGCCAGTGCCTTGGCGACGTTGGCTTCAGTGATCTGACGCTCACCATTACCACCATAGGCTGCAGCAAAAGCTTTTTTGTAGGCATCAAACTCTTTCAGACGAGCAATAGCCTGTTCCAGCGGCATGTTCATTTCGATGCCCGCTTCGATCGGACCCAAGGCCTGATCTTCCAGAGTGGCCGCACGACCATCCCAGAACTGCGCACCAAAGAAGCCGGAGTTCAGCACTGTGGGGGTATTACGATCACCTACCTGACCATCGTGGCCGGTAGCGCGTGGAATACGATCCGCCCAGCCCAGCGCAGGGTTATGGCAGGTGGCGCAGCTGATCACACCACTGCCAGAAATGCGTGGTTCAAAAAACAGCATTTTACCCAGCTCAATTTTGGCTTCGGTCAGGCTGTTGTCAGCAGGGATGGGGGCAATGGCGGGCAGGGCTTCAAAACGATCAGCATATTTGCTGTGAAAGCCATCACCGGCCAGCACACTACCACTGATAGCCAGCAGGCCAACCGCGCCAAAAACCGGTAGGGTTTTAGTGATACGAGTTTTCCAGTTCATAGGAATCTCCTCATGGGTTTATTGGTCTAGGCATTGGCCTATTGGCTTTTGCTATCGACCTATTAGTTTAAATTTATCAATGACTTATCGATAAATTTAATGGAACTGAGATGAGATTAGAGGGTTCATACCGGCATATCAATCAGAGTTGAACTGAAACCCTTGACCATGGTCATGCTTTTGTCCGATTGTGCAGTTTCCAGACTTTGAAGGGATTTATTTATGGCTTTATGGCGCTATCCAACAATTCCAACATCCGAAATCACTCCAGAATCCCTGTATCGTGAACGGCGGCAATTTATGAAGCAGTCGGCCGGACTGGCACTTGCTGCTGCACTGCCGAGCATGGTTACCGCAGCGGAAAACCCAATTAAGCTTCCTGACTGGAAACAACAGCTGGCCAGTGTGCCAGCCAGTCCGTTTTCATCCGATGAACCCCTAACGGATGAGCGCACCATCACCACCTACAATAACTTCTTTGAATTCGGCACCCGCAAGCGTGATCCTTCTGACTGGGGGCATTACTTAAAAACCGACCCCTGGCTGGTCAAGGTGGAAGGCGAAGTGGCTCGTCCCGGTGTCTACGATCTGAATGAGCTGATCCGCCCAGAATGGCTGGAAGAACGTATTTATCGCCTGCGTTGTGTGGAAGCCTGGTCGATGGTGATTCCCTGGTCGGGTTTCCAGCTCAGTGAGCTGCTTAAACGCCTGGAGCCAACCTCGCGTGCTAAATATGTGGTGTTTGAAACCCTCTATGATCCACAGCAGTTTCCGGGGCAGAAGCAGGAAACCATCCGCTGGCCTTACACCGAAGGTTTACGCATGGATGAAGCCATGAACCCGCTAACCTTGATGGCGGTGGGTCTGTACGGCAAACCCCTACCCAACCAGAATGGTGCACCCCTGCGTCTGGTGGTGCCCTGGAAATACGGCTTTAAAAGCATCAAGTCGATTGTCACCATCCGCCTGCAAGAACACCAACCGGTTTCCAGCTGGCAACAACTGGCACCCAGAGAATATGGTTTTTATGCCAATGTGAACCCACAAGTCAGCCATCCCCGCTGGTCACAGGCCAGTGAACGCCGACTAGGCAAGAGTGGACGCCAGGCCACCCTGATGTTTAACGGTTATGCTGAGCAGGTCGCCCACCTGTATAAAGGTATGGATCTGGAAAAGAACTACTGATGTCACTGACTATTTTTCGCTGGTTGGTGTTTGCTGCCTGCCTGGCTCCCATCATCCACCCATTGCGGCTTTATTATCTGGATGAGCTGGGTGCTGTGCCAGAAGAAACCCTATTGCACTTTACCGGCCACACCGTTTTGATTTTGCTGCTGATCACCATCAGCTGGGGATTTTTATGGCGCTTCACCGGCTGGGTGGGGTTTATTGCCACCCGCAGGCAAGTGGGGCTCTGGGCATTCTGGTGGTTACTGATTCACCTGCTGCTATGGCTGGGTGGCATTCAGGCTTTTCAATGGCAATGGATTCTGCTTGAGCTGGGTAGTGTGACCCACCTGCAGTTGGGTGCTGCCGCATTCTTGTTGATTAGCCTACTGGCTCTTACATCACCATCACTGATCCGCAAGGCAATGCCTGCACTGCTGTGGCGCAGCCTGCATCGACTGATTTATCTTGCGGCCGCACTGGGTATCCTGCATCTGTGGATCGTGACACGGCTGGATTATCGACTGGTGTGGGTTTATGCCCTGTTACTGGCTGGCTTGCTCGTATTGCGGCTGATCTTTTTAAAACCACCCACTCGCTCCTGAGCTGGTTTAAATCCCTTACACATAACCTGCCCTGCTGATGTAGGATAAACCACTGCATGACTTATCAGTCAATCCGAAGATCACTGGGAATCAGTACCCATGGCACAACTGGAAAACCAGAAGCTAGCCCAAGCCCGTGACCTGCTGCTACCCAAGCTAATGAGCTGCGAGCTAGCCGTGTAAATCAAGGAGTGATAATGAACCCCAACACCCAAAAACAACAAGCCCAACAATTACTGCTAACGGCTCTGGCTAACCCCTCTGCCGAATTCCGCGATGGCCAGTGGGAAGCTATTGATGCCTTGGTCAATCATCGGCAAAAGCTTTTGGTCGTGCAGCGCACCGGTTGGGGCAAAAGCTCGGTGTACTTTATTAGCACCAAAATCTTTCGTGATCGTGGCATGGGGCCGACCATTATTGTCTCGCCTCTGTTGGCGTTGATGCGTAACCAAATGGATGCTGCTGTTCGCTTAGGTCTTAAAGCTGTTCGCTGGGATTCCACGAATCGTGAAGAAAGGCCGAACATACTAGAAAAACTGATGCAAAATGAAGTAGATGTCCTGTTTATTCATCCTAAGCAGTTTTCTAATCAAGAGTTTCTCGATGATGTGCTTGCGCCCATTTCTGATAGATTGGGATTGATGGTGATCGATGAGGCTCACTGTATCTCAGATTGGGGGCACGATTTCATCCCTGAATACAGGCTTATTTCTAACATTTTGCGCGGCTTACCTGCTAACACTGGTGTACTTGGCACTACCGCAACAGCTAATAACCGCGTAGTTGAGGACATTCAAACCCAGCTGGGCAACATCCAGATTCATCGCGGCCCGCTCATCCGTGAAAGCCTTGCTCTGCAAACCCTGGTGTTGCCTGATCAGGCGTCCCGTTTAGCTTGGTTAGCCCAAGTGATACCCAGCTTGCCGGGCACGGGTATTGTTTACACCTTAACGGTGCGAGACGCGGAGCAAGTCGCTGAGTGGTTAGTTACTAATGGCATAGATGCCAAGGCTTACCACGGCAGCGTTGAAGCCGATGGCTTTGAAAACAGTAATGCCTACCGCCAGCATCTGGAAGAATTGCTACTCAACAACCAGTTAAAAGTGTTGGTGGCAACCACGG
>NZ_JACUUA010000267.1 GCF_014859565.1 Marinospirillum sp.
AGTTGGAAGCCTCGCCCGTGGCGCTTTAGCGCTTAGGGCGGGGAGCAGTCACTCTTCTTTTCAAGCATTGATTTTTTTATTATTGCCAGAAAACAAGGAGGAACACCGGTTGAGCCTGCCTATTCAGCCTTTAATCATTCATTTTACCCTAACCCGCCGCTGGCAGCGCCCATTTTACACAGGATCGTTATTGCGCGGGCTTTTCGGTCATGGGTTAAAAGCCGTCAGTTGCATGACCAATGCCCCCACCTGCCAAGCTTGTCCGCTCACCACGCATTGCAGTTATTACCGTGTTTTTGAACCAGAAGGTCAGGTATTTGAACAGCAGGGCAAGCGTCCACCACCGCCCTATGTGATTAACCCGCCGCCTCCAGGGCCGCCGCAATGGATGCAAGCCGGTGAGCGCCTCAGTTTTGGCATGAACCTCTTTGGGCAGGATGCTTTGGCACTGCTGCCCACACTGATTTCTGCCTGGAAGCTGGCCGCGCAACAGCCTGTAGAAGGCCAGCGTGTATTTGCTTTTGACTCTCTGCAATGGCTGGACTGGAATAGGCAGCCCTTAGGTACGGCTCGCTCACCGAGCGATCTACCTGCTCTACAAGCGCCGCTCGCCGAAACGACTGAGATGATGGCATGCTGTGCTTCCAGTCAGCCGCTGCACCTGCAACTGATCACCCCCTTGCGGCTGCGTGTACAGCAACGCGAACTACGTGCAGAACAACTCGATGCCGAACAATTACTCAAAGCCTTGTTACGGCGGGTGCATCTACTGGAACAAGCCTACGGACAGCCCGAACCCTTGCCAGAACAATGGCAGTCTAATCTGGCACAACTCAGCCTGCAAAGCCAGCTCCGTTGGGTCGACTGGAAGCGTTGGTCAAACCGGCAGCAACAAGCATTAAAAATGGGGGGCTTGCTGGGCGATATCAAGCTAACAGGTGACTGGGCTACCTATGTACCGGCGTTAGCGCTACTACCCTGGGTCAACCTAGGAAAAAACTGCACTCTGGGTCTGGGGCGTTTAATGCTTGTAAAAAAAACTAATCACGTTTAACTTCAAATCGCTTCAAGGACAACAAGGAGAAGCTTATGCAACTGGAACACTGGATAGAGGCTTTAGAGCAGCACACACCAGCCTGCTTGGAAGCCAAGTTTGAAATCGTTACCCCGATGTTTATCGGCGATGGCGACCAGCGCGCGCGTAGTATTCGTTCGGCTTCGGTCAAAGGCGCTTTGCGCTTTTGGTGGCGGGCTTTGAACTGGGGGCGTTGCTTGAGCCAAGCGCAGGGGGATACCACTCGGGCGCTGAATCAACTCCACCAAGAAGAAGCAAGGCTCTTTGGTGCGGCGGTAAGCACCCAAGCAGAGAACCCGGGTGGCCAGGGCTTGTTTACTTTGAAAGTGAGTCAGCCGGAAACCTTAAAGGTGATCAACGACTGGCCAAAAGATGGCAATGCCGCCTGTGGCTTTATTGGCTTCGGCTTGTGGAAGACCAATAAAACATCACAACGAGAAGCTCTGGCCGAGGGCACACGGTTCTTGGTCAGTTGCCAGCTTAAAGCGCAGATCAGCGCCGAACAAACCAGGCAACTAACGGACGCTTTAGCTGTTTTCGGCCTCTTGGGTAGTTTGGGCAGTCGTGCCAGACGTGGGTTTGGCAGCCTGGCGATCAAGGAGCTTAATGGCGAATCCTATGCGTTCAAAAGCCAGGCCGAGTACATTCAAGCGCTGCAAAAACACCTTCAGGCGGTTGAGCGCCCCGCAGCCAATGTGGCTTTTACTTCACCTATAACTGCTTGGAGCGAGGCCTCTTCTGTCCACTTTTATGCAAAAAAGAACAATCCCAGGCTGGCATTAGCCCAACTGAGTGAAATTTATAAGGAAGCCCGCACCGGCTTGAATCGCCAACAAAAGTCGCGCATGGGCCTGCCTTTGGCTGATTTTGACACACAAAGCCGCCGCACTAGCCCCTTTATCATGCACATTCACCCTCTAGGCACTGATTATTTTGCACTGATGAGCTTTTTGCCGGCTGCTTTTCATCCCAACTACCCACTCAGCCAAACAGAGGCAGAGCAACCGCTACACAGATTAAAACAAGCAGCGCAGGAGAAGTGGCTATGACGGAAGCCGTTGCAACAACAGACAAGCAACACTACTTTCACCTGACCCTCGGCCCGGTGCAGGGCTTTGTTGCCCAAGCGCGGCGGACCCGCGATTTTTGGGCGGGTTCTTTTTTACTGTCTTGGCTCTCCAGTGTCGCCATGGCTTCGGTTGAGCAACAAGGTGGAGAAATTAATTTCCCCTTGCCTGATGAAGCATTTCTGGCGGCACTGAAAGGACAGGCAGATCATCAGCAACTACCCCAGCAAGGCAGCGTACCTAATCGCTTTAAAACACTGGAAGTCCTGGTGGATGCCAGTTTCAAACCAGAGCTGGTGGTTCAGGATATGCAAACAGCTTGGACACTCTTGTGTGAGCAGGTTTGGAAAACGGATTTGCTGCCCTATCTTACGGATTTACAAGACTCGGCTTTCTCATTACAGCAAACCCGCACGATTTGGACACGCCAGATTAACCACTACTGGGAAATCAACTGGTGTTTAAGTGATGACCCCGCCGCGAGTAATCTTTTGGATCGGCGTAAAAACTGGCGCTCGCATAGCCTGCACGCCGAGCCGGGCATCAAGTGCATGATGATGGAGGGGTTTCAGGAACTCTCTGGGTTGATCTATCCCGATCAGAAAAAACTGGAAAGTTTCTGGAAAGGCTTGCGTCAGCGTCAACAGGTAAAGGCTGGAAAAACAGACCTACGCGAGACTGAATGCCTTAGCGCCTTGGGGTTTGTCAAGCGCCGCTTTGTGCGGCATTTTGTCGACTTTAAGGCTGAACTCAAGTCCGGGTTGAAGATTCAAGGCTGGCCTTTACCTCCTCAGGTGCCTTCAGTGAACCACCTGGCCGCTGCGCCCTGGTACACCGCCGTGTTGCAAAAAGCCGCTGTCGATCCAAGCACCGCCATCGCCTTGCAGGACTTTCTCGCCGCAGCCGAACCCCTGGTGGAGTTGAGCGAAACCGATAGCCGCTTGCGTTGCGTGCATCAAGCGATTCAAGCCTGTCCTTCAGTCGCCACCAAATTTGCCGGAATTGATGGTGTGGTTTTTCATGCCAGCCAACTGGAACAGGGCAAGGCTTTTGATGACCCCGAGCAAGCCAAGCGCACTCTCAGCGCCCTGAATCATCTGCGAAAGATAGCCGAGCTACCCGAACCCAGCAGCTTTTATGCCGTGCTGATAATGGACGGCGACAGCCTCGGCAGCCAGATGAGCGATAAAAACAAGCAGGAAGGCATTTCCAGAGGCTTAAATGCCTTTACCAAGGGTGTGCCCGAGCGAGTCAAACAGCATGATGGCTTTTTGGTCTACGCCGGTGGCGATGATGTGCTGGCACTGGTCAGCCTGCCCCAGGCGGTGGAGCTGGCTTTGGTGCTGCGTAATTTTTATGCCCAATGCTTTGACGAGCAAAATAAGGGTCGAGCCGCTGACCAGAAAATTAATACTAGCCTTTCCGGTGGCATCCAGTTTTGCCACATCAAAACGCCCCTGACCTTTGTGCTCAAGGATGCCCACAGCCTGTTGGATGACGTCGCCAAAGACCAAACTGGGCGTGATGCGCTGGCGATTCGTGTATGGAAACCCGGTGGCCTGCACTTGGAATGGGCGCAACCTTGGGATTATCTTGTAGAGCAGAAAAGGCAGCAGAGCAACCTACTGAGTGATGCGGTCACTGTTTTTCAGGAACGCGAGGCGGATTCGCCCTTTACCAACAAGTTTATTTTTAAAATTATCGAAGTGCTACGCCGCTTGCCGGATTCTTTTCTCAACAACCTTAACCCCTTGGACGACCTCAACCCCTCGCAAAAAACCGAGCAGCGCACACTACTGGAAAGCCTGTTACAGGCGGAATTGGCCCATTCCGGTTTAAACCTCGGCCAAGGCAAGGAGCGCGGTCAGGTATTACAAGAATTGGTGCC
>NZ_JACUUA010000268.1 GCF_014859565.1 Marinospirillum sp.
GCTGGCGAAAGAATTTCGTTGCCCGGTTGTGGCCTTGTCACAGCTGAATCGAGGTCTGGAGCAGCGCACCAACAAGCGCCCGATCATGTCGGATCTACGTGAATCCGGAGCGATTGAGCAGGATGCAGACGTGATTGCTTTTGTTTACCGGGATGAGGTGTATCACCCGGAAAAAGAAGGTAATAAAGGCTTGGCGGAAATTGTAATCGGTAAACAGCGTAATGGCCCGGTGGGCAGTGTGCATCTGCTGTTCACTGGTCGATTTACACGTTTTGATGATCTTGAGCCGGGTAGTCTGGCTGCTTATAAAGAAGCAGGATTAATTTACACCGAGTAAGCCATCTCAGCAGATCAGGCAGCGATTCCGCCGTCGGTCATAGTGGAGCTCAATGGCAGCAAAGGCATCAGGTTCACTGAAAACTCCCATCCATTCGTGCCGCAGGTCTGCGGCATAAATCACTTCCACCTGGGTGGCATCAACCACTTTGATGCCATAACCACTCCAGGCACTGCCCAGCTGTCCGCTAAATCGTGGTGGGCTGTGATCCTGTGGATGTTCCAGCCATAAATTCACTTCATCACTGTTCAGTGGTAGCAAGACCGTGGCTTTTGGGGTTTCAAGAAAACGCAGTTGCTGAACAGCCAGGCTGCCGGGATCGGCAAAGGCACCCAGATGCAAAGCCTGGTCTGGCTGTACGGCATAAAGATACCAGCAGGCTGGTGTTTTCACTCGCCAGAAGCTCCAGCTGGTTGCCACTTTGCTTGCCAGTTGCTCCGGTAGGTGGTCGCCCTGGTTGGGTGGCATTTGCATGGATTGCTCCTGAATATGAGGGATTTCTTATGCAAGTCTACATTTGATGCTTGCGTTCTGCCAGCCAGCCAATGAATAAAAAGATTACAACAATAATGGGTGCCAGCCATTTAATGCTGATCAGGGAGAACCAGCCGGCCAGTACCGGTGTAAAGAGTACTGTCAGGGCGCCATAACCAAAGGCACACATCAGTACAAAGCCAAGTAAGCGTACCAGTCGTGGATAAGGTTTGAGCTGACGTTTCACAAAGCGGTTGATGTCATCACCATAAATAACCAGCAAGGTGGCAAGCAGGGCAAGGGTGACGCTGTTCATATGGGAGCGCGCCCAATAGCCGGAGCGCAGCAGAATTTCGTTGATGATGTCCATATTAAGTTCCATACAGTGAGTGATCTGCAGGAATAATAAGTGGTTGCAGAAGGAGTGCAACAGCGATCACGTAAAAATTGTTATCTCTGGCTATTGGAGGTGGGGGAATCACGGGTTAGAGTAGTGGACTGATGAACTCTTAACTTTAATCATGATTTAAGGCTCCAGATCAGATGAATCAAGCAACCGATAACTCAAAAAAAACCACCAGTGCTCTGATGCTCCCTGATGCAGACGGCTTTTTTGGCCCTTATGGTGGTCAGGCCGTTCCGCCCCATCTGAAAACAATCATGGATGATATTGCTCAGGCATATCTCAAAATTCGTGAAACCGCTGAATACCAGCAGGAGCTGATGGATCTGTATCAACACTATGTTGGTCGTCCCAGCCCGATTTATTTTGCCAGCCGCCTGACTGCAGCTTGTGGTGGAGCAAAGATTTATCTGAAGCGTGAAGACCTGAACCATACCGGTGCTCACAAGATCAATCATGCCTTGGGTGAGGCGCTGCTTGCCAAACACATGGGTAAAACCAAGGTGATTGCTGAAACGGGTGCCGGACAGCATGGTGTGGCCATGGCTACAGCCTGTGCGCTGGTAGGTCTGCCCTGCGAGATTCACATGGGTGCTGTTGATGTGGCAAAAGAGCACCCCAACGTCACCAAGATGAAAATTCTGGGTGCCAAACTCATTAGTGTGGAAACCGGTACACGTACTCTTAAAGATGCTGTGGACAGTGCTTTTGAAGAATACATGAAAGACCCGGATCACTTCTTTTATGCCATCGGTTCGGTGGTGGGTCCGCATCCTTTTCCAATGATGGTGCGCGATTTCCAGTCCATTATTGGTCGTGAAGCCCGCCAGCAGTTTCCGGCTATGACCGGTAAATTGCCGGATTATGTGGTGGCTTGTGTGGGTGGTGGTTCCAATGCCATGGGGCTGTTCTCCGGTTTTATGGATGATGAAAGTGTGAAGCTGGTGGGTGTTGAGCCTTCCGGTCGTGGTTTAGGCAAGGGTGAACATGCCGCTACGCTCACTTACGGTAAACCTGGCACCATGCACGGTTTCCACTCTTATATGCTGCAAGATGAACAGGGTGAGCCTGAACCGGTATATTCTATTGCTTCCGGTTTGGATTACCCTTCTGTGGGGCCTCACCATAGTTATCTGAAGGATCTGGGGCGTGCTGAATATCATGCCGTTGATGATGCAGCCTGTCTGGATGCTTTTATGAAACTGTCACGACTGGAAGGTATCATTCCCGCCCTTGAATCGGCTCATGCCGTAGCTTGGGTAATGCAACAGGCTGCGGCATTAGGATCAGATGTTTCAGTGCTGATCAACCTCTCTGGCCGTGGTGATAAAGATGCAGATTTTGTGGCGGAAAAGCTGTCACTCTAGTGTGTTTTACCGACCTGTATCATGGACTTGCTCGTCTAAATAAAGGATTATGCAACCTTTATGTCGTGGTCTGGCGTTTATGCTAGGCACCAGGCGGAGAAACTGAATGAACAAGCGGTTTGCAGATACCTCCATCCAGACGAAAGTTAACGCAGTGCTCTTGGCTGTGTTGCTGGTGGTGATGGTTGTTTCAATGCTTTTCACCATTCGCAGTGAGCGGGCCATGGTTGAAGAAGCCATGGAGCAGAATGTCCGGGATATGGCTGACAGCTATCTGGATACGCTGAACATCATGATGCTGACCGGAACCCTGGCGCAGTTTCGTGAAGTGCATCGTGAAAAGGTGTTAAGCCAGCCCGGTATCACCGAGGCACGGGTTCTGCGCGCAGAACCGGTTCGGCAGTTTTTTGGTCCGGGCACTGATATTGACCAGCCACGAGACGAATTGGATCGCCGTGCCTTGTCGGGTGAAGCGATTCAGATTATTCAGAACACCAGCCAGGGTCGAGTACTGACAGTGCTTCGTCCCGTGATCAACCAGTCGGATTATCGTGGCACCAACTGTACAACCTGTCACGTTGGTACTGAGGGTGAGCTGCTGGGTGTTATTCGCCTGAGTTATTCACTGGCTGACCTGGATCGTCGTATCAATCTGAATCTGCTGCAACTGGGTGGTGTGCAACTGCTGTTGTTTATTGCTGGTGTGCTGCTGATTTCTTGGGTGTTGTATCGAATCATTCTGCGCCCCTTGCGTTACCTGCGCAAAGCCATGCAGCAGGTGGAGGATCAGTCGGATTTGAGCGTTCGAGTGCATACGGTCAGAAGCCGTGATGAAATTGGCACTCTGTCGGTTGCGTTTAACACTATGCTGGAGCGCTTTTCTGCCAGCCTGCGACAGGTGGCATCCACTACCCGTACCCTGAAGTCCTCTGCCCACACCATTGCCACTGTGGCGGACGAAACAGTACGTGCTGTAGATACTCAGCTGACTGAGTCCGAGCAGATGGCTAGTTCAATGGAGCAGATGCAGGCCAGTGCTAATGAAGTGCGTGAGCATGCTCAAAGAACCTCTCAGGCATCAGCTCAGGCGGATAAAGAGGCCAGCTCCAGTCGTACGCTGACACAGGAGAGTATCTCTGGTATCCATCAACTGACCGAGCATCTTGAAAAAGCATCTGGTGTGATCAAGGCGCTGGATGAATACAGTGATGATGTTAGTAAGGTGCTGGAAATTATTACCGGTATTGCTGAGCAAACCAATCTGTTGGCATTAAATGCCGCAATTGAGGCGGCTCGTGCTGGTGAAAGTGGCCGAGGTTTTGCCGTGGTTGCTGATGAGGTTCGCTCACTGGCAAACCGTACTCATGAAGCAACCCAGGAAGTACGCCGCACCATTGATCGTCTGCAGGAAGAGGCCAAGGGTGCTGTGCGGATGATGGACACAG
>NZ_JACUUA010000269.1 GCF_014859565.1 Marinospirillum sp.
GTTCCCGCTTATATCCCCGCCCGATTGGGCGAGGGTTTACGCGGATTTTGCTAAGCCGTCTTTTTACAGAAAAGCGCAAATATTTGCAATGAAAAGGGTCGAAAATGCGGTAAAGATACAAATAAGCCATAAAAGCAAAAAATTGCTGTCGGTCAGTGAGGAGTTGGAAATCATCACCACCTTGTCAACAATCACACTCCAGACTCGTTGAGTCAGTGCATTCGACTCGTGCAGCAAAAACTCCATTCGTCTATCCTCTTAACTTAATAGATTCTTTACATTAACATGCTGGCCGAATCCGGTTAACCCAACATCAACACCTGAGGATATACCCCATGAGTAATCTGATTGCCCACGTGCTAAGTGCCATACTGAGAACTCTGGGGCTGAAAACACTCGATCGCCAGTTTCTCTTTTCTTATGCACTGATATTTGTGCTGGCGGCCACCTCCTCTGTGGCGCTGTTCCTGAGCATGTCGGTTTCACCAGAAACCATCAATGTGGCAGGTGCCCAGCGCATGCTCAGCCAGAAAATGACCAAAGAAGCCCTGTTAATGACTCAGGGTGCAGGAGAGCGCGGCACCCTGGATGCCACCATCAAGCAGTTTGAACAGGCCCATCGGGATCTGACTCAGGGTAACCGGGAGCGCAACATTACTGCTTTTGAGGATGCAGAAATACAGCAGCAGATGCAGCGAGTAGATCAACTCTGGCAGCAGATGAAAACCCAGCTAGAAACCACCATTCAACAGCCAGATCAGACGGGTATTCGCAACCTGCAGGAACACTCGGTCAGTCTACTGCAAGAAATGAACAAAGCCGTCATTTTGATGACTCGCAAAGCAGAAAGCACCCAAAAGTCTCAGGTCTGGTTGGCTTTTGCCTGTGTCACCTTCATCCTGATTTTGGTGGTGCTAGGTCGTGCTTTTGGTATGCGTCAGCTGATGGATAACATTCAGGTGCTGCTCAGTGGTATGCAGCAAGTGGGTGAGGGCGACTTCACCCGCCGGATGAAAGTGACTTATAAAGAAGATGAAATTGGCCAGATGTTCACCGCCTATAACCGAATGCAAGATGAAGTGGTGCGCCTGATGCAACAAACCAAAACCACCGGACAGACCACCAATCGCCATGTGCAGGAGGTAGTCAGTGCCGCCAAGGCAACCGGCGATGGTGTGCGTCAACAACACGAAGACCTGGATCAAGTGGCCACCGCCATGAACGAAATGACCGCCACCGTTGCTGAAGTGGCCAACCACGCCGCCAGTGCCGCAGATGCAGCCGACTCCGCTGATGAACGCGCCCGCAGCGGTCAGCGGTTGGTCAACCAGTCATCCAGCCAGCTGGAGCGCTTATCCGGTAGCCTTAAAGAAGGTGCCGACCGCCTGCACCAGCTGCGCGAAGAAACTAATTCAGCAGGCAAGGTACTGGAAGTGATCACCGCCATTGCTGAACAAACCAACCTGCTGGCGCTGAATGCGGCCATTGAAGCAGCGCGTGCTGGTGAAGCCGGACGAGGTTTTGCCGTAGTGGCCGATGAAGTGCGCAACCTCGCCAGCCGCACCCGTGACTCCATCGGAGAAATCGAAAATATCATTGCCCACCTACAGACAGAAGCTAGCAAAGCCGCTGAGGCAATGATCCTTTATTCAGATGAAGCCACAGAAAACCTGCAACAGATGCAACAGGCCACCGAAGCACTGGATGCCATTGTCGGTGCAGTGGATATGATTCGTGGCATGAACACCCAGATTGCTGCAGCAGCAGAAGAACAGCATCATGTGGCACAGGATATTGATCAGCGCATTGTACATATCGCTGGAATTGCGGATCACAACCGTAAAGAAGCGGATCGAGTGGTTCAATCCAGTCAACTGATCCAGGATGAAGTCAGCCAGCTAAACAGCCAGCTGGATCATTTTAATACCTGATAAAGTGTGACGATAAAAGACAGGCATAAAAAAACCCCGGTGAACCGGGGTTTTTTTTAACGCGGAGATCAGCCTGGCTTTTTAACCCAGGACTGACACCAGCCTTTGGCTTCAACAGAGTTCTGCGGGAACAGAGCACAACCATTGTTGGCCGGACGCCAGAACATGCAGTTATCACAATTCTGACCTGCTGCATACTTGGGATGACCTGCAGCATCAGCAGCTACTTTTTTATAGCTCAGTGCTTTAGCTTGAGGGGCATCTTCGCTCAGGGGTGGCAGAGCCTGGGCAAAGGCTTGACCAGTCAGAGCGCCCATACCAAAGGGCAGTGCAGCAAGACCGAAAAGACCCTTTTTCAGAAACGAACGACGGCTGTTTTGTGACATAAGTTACATCCTCATTATCATTTAATTTTATTTGATTCCTGAACTGATTGGAAACCAACCAGGCCAGAAGTGCATTAATCTGAATCAACTTGTGACTCTAATTATGCACCAGATGTTCCCGCTCTTCTCCCTGTAACGGGTACGGAAATCCGCGACACCTTGTCGCAGGAATCACTATACCCCTAACAACTCGACTGTAAAACATTAAAAAAAATGCCATAAAACCGCTTGCCCAAATGGCGGTAAAACCTTAGTTTTTGTCTGAGGGATTCACTTGATTAAGGAAAGTCACCATGAAAGAACCTACCACCCAGCTACCCCTGTTTGACTTTGATCCCGAAAATCTGGATCACTCCCGTACATCTGCTGGTCATGCAGTGCCTGTCACTAGCTCAGATTTCAGCAAATACATTGTTTATGTAGATGAAAGTGGTGATCACAGCCTACAGAGTGTTGACTCTCAGTACCCGGTTTTTGTGCTGGCATTCTGTATCTTCCACAAGGAGCAGTTCAAAACCCATGTTGTTGTCGAGCAACGAGGACGGAAAGAAGATAATGAGCTGGAGCTCGAGTTTCGCCGAATCTGCGATGGTAACAACCGGCTTCACATTGCCATGCCATTTGATGTGATTTTTTCGGACAAGAAAGTTATGTCAACCGGACTTCAGCTTGCTGACCTTGTGGCAAGACCTATTGGGCTGCATACCATCAGGCCTGAACAGGAAAACAAGGCGTTTGAGATTTTGAAGCACAAATTTTATTGTGAGGGTGGTAGAGACAAAACCGGAGAGGGATACAAAGGAATGGGAATGAAAGTTTACCCTGCTCCAGAAAGCGAAAAGCCCCGATGAAACTCACCGAGACTGTAACGCCGACCGGGCACCCCCAATCCACTTGGATTCATTATAGTAATCTGGTCGCGGTTCCACAAGGTTCGTGTGAGTAGTTGAAAAAGGACAAAGGCATGCAAAATACGGATGAACAGCGTTACTGGCTACTGGAGTTACTGGCCTGGTGGGAAGGCAGTATCCACCCCGTACAACTGGCTGAACACTGGCAAGTAAGCCGACAACACGCCAGCAAACTGCTGAGTAGCTGGAATACCCGTCACCCCGGTGCACTGGAATACCTATCACAGGAAAAATATTACCGAACCACAACAGCCTTTAATCCACAGCTGATTAGTGGGGACGTTGTCGAATATCTCAACTGGTCCACGCTCGGTATCCAACCCCGATTTGCAACAGATGCCGAACGCCACCAGCCTCTGCCGCATGAAATCCTGAGTCACCCAGCGCGACAAGTCACCCCGCAACTGATAAGACCGCTAATCCGTGCGATCCGTGAACAACGGCGGCTGGATGTTGATTATATTTCACTCAGCAATCCCAGCCATGAGGGTCGTATTATTGTCCCCCACCACTTCGTCAACAACGGTCAGCGCTGGCATCTACGTGCCTGGTGCGAAAAAAGCCAAGACTACCGGGACTTTGTGCTCAGTCGTTTTCGTGGTGAACCGGATCTGATGGATCACTCCGACAAGGGTGCGGCACAGGATCTTGCTTGGAGCACACAAGTAACCCTACTACTGCAACCCGACCCACGCTTAACCTCAGAACAGCAGCAAGTAATCGAACAGGATTACCTGATGCAAAACGGCCAAGTGACTGCTCCCCGCCCTAAGCGCTAAAGCGCCACGGG
>NZ_JACUUA010000270.1 GCF_014859565.1 Marinospirillum sp.
CCTACGCAGCTTTGCCCTGCGGCTGGTGCAGCTTTGCTGCCAGTCAGTACCCCAGGAAGAAATCCAGCAGCAAGTGCAGTGACCAGTGGATTTAAAACCCCAGCAGTTTTTTTCGCAGAGGTTTTAGCATCAGTATTTCAGTCGGAAACGCTCAGCCATACTGCCCAGTTTAAACATCATGTTGTTATCGCTTGCCTGCTGGTGTGCATCAGGTGCCAGAATCAGCATCAGGTAATAACACTGGATATTGCTGGCACCCTGGCAATACACCAGATGAACATCACTGGTTCGACGAAACTGTGCAAGCCGAACTGGCCACTCAGGTGTATTACTCGGCTTGAGATGCAGGTGTTGAACTTCTTCACTACGGATCAGCGGCAAATTGCTCGGGTGGTCATAAGGAACATCCCTGCCAAAGGTATCAGGCAATACACCGGTCTGTTTGTATTGTCTGAAGTCACTCAGCAAGTCATTTAACTCTTGCTCAGACAACTGCTTTTTTAACAGCTGACTGGCAAACACCTGAATCATTCCACAAACTCCAGATCTTCATCTGAGGCACTTTTGAGCAAAGAAGCACCTTGCTCTGCAATTTCTTTGAGTCGGGTTGCTTCTGGGCGAAAGCGTGCACGGAAGGTTTGCACCCCTTGTTGCTCTGCTGCTTTCAGCAATTGTTCGAAAACGGCAGCTGATACCATATAACCAGCAGGTTTATTGTTGGACAAGACGGCAACTGGCTCATCAATGAAGTATTGAGCCGGGTTTTTACGCAAATCCGTCAGGCTGACAGATTTTTCGGCAAGAATGACATGCATGCTCATATACACCTCTACACTGTTATGTGCTTAATAGTGTACATCATAGTACACATAGTAATGTGTAAAAAAGAGTCTCAAAACCCCAGAACTCTCCGGCGCAGGGGTTTGAGTATCAGCATTACCAGAACCACCAGTGCTAGCCATTCCAGCCATTCCGGCAGTATTTCCTGCACCTGGCTGGCTTGGATAGCCGGGTTGATACCCAGGCTTTGCAGTGTGGTATCCAGCAGCCAGCCAAGTAATACACTGCTGGTCAGGATACCTATCAGATACATGACTAGTGCAGAGTTGCCAAATTCCCTGCGGAAAACGCCTAGAGTTGCCAGACTGGTGACCGGCCCAGAAAGCAGAAATACCAGTGCCATACCCGGTGACATGCCGGTCAGCAGCAAACCGGCGGCAATCGGGGTGGCGGCTGTGGCGCAGATATACAGTGGAATACCAATCACCGCCATCAGCACCAGCGGCCAGAAAGCCCCAGATAAGCCGCTGAGGGTTTCAGGGGGCAGCAGGGTGATCAACAGACCCGCCAACAACAGCCCAGCCACTACCCAGCGGCTGATATCATCCAGCAGATCCGCAAAAGCGTATTGCAGGCCTTGTTTCAGGCGGGTTGCAGTGGAGGTGGTTTTTTCTTCCTTTTTTTCGCCACAACAACCACCACAACAGGTGGTTTTGGCTGGAGTAGCATCAGCGGTGGTGATGGGTTCAGGTTGATCAGTGGTTGCCACCAATAACCCAGTGGTGATGGCGGTAAAAATGGCTCCAGCTACGCGTGCCGCTGCCATCACGGGCCCTAGCAATACACTGGTCAGCAGGATGGAATCTATTCCCACACCGGGTGTGCCGATCAGAAACGCGGTGGTGGGGCCACGACCAGCACCACCCCGATGTAAAGCCAGTGCGGTGGGAATGGCACCACAGGAGCAAATAGGCAAAGGCACACCAACCAGAGCTGCACGGCTGATACTGCCCAGCCCACGCCCGCCGATCCATTTCTGAATCAGGCTTTCCGGCATAAACGCCTTGATCAGTCCCGCCAGCAACAGGCCAAGTAATAACCAGGGTGCAGCACTGAGCGCCACGCTGAGAATACCCGTGATCCAGTCCATCCTGTTTCCTCGATTCAGACTTGTGTTGAGTAGTGAATGAGGATTAGGCTAAACCCTGTAATCGTTACAGGGTCAAGAACATGGGTGCAACTTTTCGTATTGGTGAGGTGGCGGCGCAGACAGGTTGTTCGGTCGAAAGCATTCGTCATTATGAAAAACTGGGGTTGTTGCCAAAAGCACAACGCGGTGAGCAGGGTTATCGTTTTTACAGCAGTCAGGCGGTGGAGCGAATCGGTTTTATCCGCCATGGTCGTGCTTTGGGGCTGGATCTGCACACCATTCAGGAGTTGCTGGCTTTGTCAGATAACCCGGATGCTGACTGCACGGCAGCGGATGATATTGCCAGTCGTCACCTAGAACAGCTGGAGCAGCGCATTCGAGCCTTGCAGTCCTTGGCTGACGAACTGCGGCAACTGGTGCACCAGTGTCGTGGTGGACGTACCGCAGAGTGCCGGATCATCCGAGCCTTGCACGATCATCACTAAGGCAGGTTTTAGTTTAATTCTCAGGCTTTTATCTGAACTATTAGAAAAAGATTTTTACTGCAGCCGCTACAGCCGCAATCAAGCCACCGCTGATAGCGATTGGATACCAGAAGGACTCTTTCTGGATTTTCATCGTTTCTGCCATCAGCTTGGCTATTTCTGCCTCAGTTTTCTGAAACTTCAGCGCTTCTTCTTTGCTCATTGTGGTCATATTCTTACTCCTGAGAGAAGGTTTCAGCTTGGATAGTCAGGGCATTTTTTGCCAATTGACCTATTATAATGCTGATCCGACAGCAAAACATTTTTTAATTTCAGCCCACTGAACCAACTCATCTCTGATCAAATTTTATTGCCTGTTTGTTCACTGATCCAGGTAATCCTCGGCGGTGCCTTGTTGCTGAAATTTAATTTTTAACGCTCTGATTTCCAGCGTGGCTGGACCATACTTGGCTTCAAACCGGTTGCCGAGAGTATCGGTGCCTTTGGCTTCATAACAGCCGTCATCCACCTTGATGCGATTCACTTGCCAGCCTTTGTCTTCCAGCATTTTTTGCAGGTTTTCACGCGGCTGCCAGGTGTCTGCAGGGTCTTCACATTTGTCTTTGGCGAGGGTTGCTCCGGTCATCAGACTGGCGGTGACCAGCAGGATCAAAGTTGATTTTTTCATGGTGTTACTCCTGATAAGGTTTTTGGCTTGTTTGGTAGAGTCATCATAAGGCTCAATCCTGACAGGAAACTTAAAGCAGAGCTTTTACTTAAGGGTTTTCTTGCTACTATTTTAAAAGTCATAGGTGAATCTACGCACATAACCTCGTCCGTTGACAGGCTTTCCTGCCCCGGAAGTAGTCAGTGGCGCAATCACATCAGCACGATTATCACGCATATCCTCCACGGCAGAATCAATGCGAATCTGATACCCGCTATCAATCAGTGTGTCGTCCAGGTTAATAGTGATTTTCAGGGCTTGACCACTAATAACACTTGCGCCGGTCAACCCATCAAATTCAGATCGTTTCATACCGCTCCCCTTAGCCCAATCAAGCAGATGTTTGTAATGTTTGCTTTTTTTACCTGCAACCCAGAGTGTTTGCTGATACCTTCCGTCCGAGTCTGTCAGGTAGATCGACAGATAGGCGCCATCACCACGGTAGTTATTCAGCTGGGTTGTCAGGCTGACCTCCTTTGCCTGCACACAGACGGGAAGTGTAATAATGACTAAAAGACTCAGAATGGAAATCAGCTTTTGCATAATAGTTCTCCGCTGGTTGGTCAGATTAAACTGAGCCTTGTTTTCAACGAAACTCAAAAACTTCCTGATGAAAGCGCAAGGAGCTGGATTGGTGTTTTAATCCACTGCGCAGGGTATTTGCCAGTCCTTGGGGGCCACAAAACCAGACATCCACTTTTTGTTGGTTGATTAACAGCAGCTCAGCCGTCAGGTACTGGCCTTGCTGACTGTTGTGGATCTGCAGAGTGATTTCCGGCAAGTTTTCTGTTAATTGCTGCAGGCGTGTCACCAAGGGGTCAGCATCAGCTGAGGCGGTGCAATAATGCAGGTTCACTGCTGCACGGGTTTGTTCAGGT
>NZ_JACUUA010000271.1 GCF_014859565.1 Marinospirillum sp.
ATGAAGGCTTATTAAAGCTGGCGGTCTGGCGCTGGAATCAACAGCCCAAGCTCGACCTTGCCTTAAGGGTTCTGACAGGAGGATTCGCTGATGCAGGCAATGCCGCTCGTGAATTCGACATGAAGATGCGGCAGATGACTGGCATCGCAAAGGCCAAGCACTCTGCTGCATTTGTTCGAATGCTGGTGGAGTCCGGCCAGCCGGTCATTCTGTATGGTTGGCACCATGAGGTGTATGAGATCTGGGAGCAGGAGCTCAGGGATCTGAATCCAGTGTTTTACACTGGCAAACAGAGCCCAGCCAGAGCCCAGCCCAAAAGGAGGCTTCAAAGGCAGCATTCATCAATGGTGAAACGAAGCTGCTGATCATGAGCTTGCGTTCCGGCGCCGGTGTTGATGGGTTGCAACACGTTTGTTCAACCGTGGTTTTTGGGGAGTTGGATTTCACCCCAGGAGTGCACTTGCAGTGCATCGGACGGGTAGACCGTGACGACCAGCCTGATCCTGTGTACGTGTTTTATGCCCTGGTTAACTATGGTTCAGATCCTGTTATTCTGGATGTTCTTGGGCTTAAGGATGATCAGGCGCACGGAATTCAAAATCCTGGAAAACGCAAAAGCGACCGTCAAACCGATGGTGACCGCATCAAAAAAATGGCCACAGCCTGGCTGCACTCCAGAGGTATCCCTATTCCGGCCAGAGAACAGGAATGCGAGGTTATTTTGTAGAAAAAATACAAAACACCTATTGCAGCAAAACAACTATATGGGATAACCTGAAAATAAATCAACAAAATAAAGGAGACTCCCTATGGCTGCGTCCAGCGGAAAATGGCGCGGAAATGCCTTCTTGTTTTCAGGAAGAACAGAAGAACCATCCCAGTTTGGAAAACCCATCATCAACCCGGATCGCATCATTGCATTGGTGGATGAAGAGTGCAACCAGAGCCAGCGGGGCGTGAGCAAGGACAAAATCTACATCCTGTGCAACGCACACACAGTGGATCGACGCAAAAAGGTTGCTGAAGCTGTGCTTGAGATGGTGTTTGAAGGCCAGCTAATGGCTGTTAATGGCAAATACTGGCCGGCATCCCGTGTTGCTGGCAGGCGAACTGCATAGAGCAGCCCAAGAGAGGCATTGTTGGTTATACCAAAAGTGTCTTTCATTCGGAATAACCAGTGATGCCCATTACTCTCTCTGAACACGCAAAAAAACTTTTAACCGGTATCTCTACTGTTGGGACAGCGGTGCAGGCACAAATGCGCGGCACCGGCACACGCGTTGCGATCTGTGCATTGACAGCATTTTTTTTAAGTGCCGCAGCGTCTAATATCGAGATCGAGGGTGCTGCAGGGCAATGGCGAAGCCAGGTGTTTGCCCATAACGCACAGATTTCCAATATAGAAGCGACAGGCATACCTTTGGCGGCTTCTGCTCTGCAGTCTGACAAACCCCTGGAGCACCTGCGTTTTGAATGGCTTGGACAGCTAGAGAATCGCCTCAGTGAATCCGGTTACTCGCCGGATCAGCCCGATGCAAATGCCGTGCTTGCGGTCGCATTAATTCGATTTTCTGCCCAGCTTCACGGGCAGTCCAAAGTGGGTTACCGAGGATATGCTGCCGGTGAAAAGATGGCAGAGGCAGTCGTTCGGCACAACCTGAATGAGTTGGCCGAACTCGCAATTGATATGCAGGCAGCCGGGCAGCCATCCATCAATCCACTGCTGATCCAGATTATCAAAGAGTCGGTCAGCGGCAGCGGAAAGCTCTTGCTGGATCAAACCCTGCCTACGGCAGACATTAAATCTGCAGTCGTAAGCCTTATTCAACACGCAGAATCCAGACCGGAGACTATTGAACGCATTCGGTATCACTTGGAGTTTCCAGCACTTGATAGTGATCTAACACCATTTGAGGCGGTAGAACAGTGGGTAGGGGCGGGCATACCTACAGAAGCAGTAGCGAAGGCGGCTCAGATGCTGGCCGCCACAATTGGCTCTGGAAGGGTTGTTCTTAATGCTGATCGAGAAGCACGACTACCGCTTGAATTTTCTCATTAAAAAAGAGAAACCCAGCTCAGTGTCAATGGCCATTAACACTCAATAGTTGTCACGCAGCAGCAACCGCAGCGACCTTCTCCTTTTGGCGAAGGCTGCCCTCCGTAAACCAGGCCGCATCGGGATGAGCATCGTTTAAAAGGGGTTGCCACCAAGCATTCTCGGTTGTGGCAAGGCAGGTATGCTGGTCGGCAGTGCTGTTATTGCCCGACAAGTGCAGCTCAAGCATGCGCGGATTACTTAGCAGCGACCGGGTTAATGTCATGTTTGGGCCCTCAGCAGCAGCAATGATATTCAAGTGCGACAAATCCACCACATAGTTCAGGTCAGATTCAAACAGCAGCCATGCATGATCTTCCCAAGTGTCCATCCAGTGTCGACGCATCCCCGCACGAGCCCCTTCGAGTTGCTTGCGGGGGTACAAAGTCTCAATGGCTACCGGTGCGTTCAGCAATTCGCCAATCATGCCCATGGCCTCAATCATCTTGGGTCGAATGTCTTTGTCACGACCACGAGGGCGGGAACCTGAGTGAAAGGTGTACACGGGATTTCCAAGTACGGCATTCAGCTCACCCAGGCGGGCAAAATAACGAGTGCCACCCACCGGGTCTTCAATAAAACGCTGTAGGTCATACCAGGGAAAGCGCTGAACCTTATCGCTGGCCGCATCCTTTGCCAGTCGTACCGAGGCATGCAGGCGGAACTGGGTGTAAGGGTACTGTTCTTTGAATCGTTCTAAAGCCTCTGGCGTCCAGGGGCAGAAGTTTTGGGGTGTTATCTGGACTTTGGACAGATCAAATTCAAACCCACCATCCGACTGAACCCCATACAGTGCCTGCATAGCGCGGTATGGGCTGTAACCTGGAAAAACGGATAGGGCAGGGTGAATTTTTCGCAGACCCATGATGGTATAACCTCTCTATTCTCTTGTGTGGGTGTCATTATTACATCTTATCCTAAACGTAAAGGCTTTGATTGCCGGTAAATGTCAGCGGCTGGTATGATAACAATCAGAAATACAAGATAACCTGTAGATCCGAATTAGCGAATATATGTAAAAGGGGGTCGGGGTGGTCAATCATTCAATGCTCACCTTCTTTCTGGTGATTTTTGCTTCGTCTGTTTTGTGGCGAGGTGTGGGTGACATTCTGGTGATTGTTGCCGCCAGCACCAGCATTGAGCCTTTGGTTCTGATCGCTCTTTTTATTGGCTCGACACTGAAAGCAGCAGGCTTGGCGGCAGATATCCATGCACTGATCATCGTGATGCAGGGTGAAACCCCTTTCAATAAAGATGGCGACTACACCCTCAAGGATTATGGATGGCTGATTCTGATCTGGCCGTTTTATGGATTGATATTGCTTCGGTTCTGGTGGCTTTGGATCACCAGACGTTAAATCAAGTACCCGGCTTAACCCTAAAAACAACCAACATTGGAACTTCCTGTGAAAATCTATCAAAGCATCAAGGCGCAGCTGATGCTGCTGCCGCTGATCTCTCTGATCGGCTTCCTTCTGATTGCCGCCATGTCAACAATCAGTCTGCATGACACCCTTATGGCTGAGCGAAAAGCCCGCCTGATTGCCGCCAGTGATCTGGCAGCCGGTGTGATTAAGCATTTCCAGGAAAAGGAGCGGTCGGGCGAGCTGACAACAAGTCAAGCGCAATCTCAAGCCATGGCAGCTATCCGCGGGCTGCGTTATGACGGAATGGAGTATTTCTGGATCAATGATGCTTCTCGCCCAGTACCCGTCACTTTACTGCATCCGGCAGCGCCACAGCTTGAAGGGCAGCGCCTTTCCGGTGAGCGGTTTAACAATGCGACATCGGTTGAATCCAAACACGGTGGAGCCCGTGAAGAACTGAGCAACCAAAATATCTTTATCGCCTTTGCCAGTGCCGTTGATCAGCACCCCGATGGTGGTTTTGTGGAATACAGCTG
>NZ_JACUUA010000272.1 GCF_014859565.1 Marinospirillum sp.
TTCCCGCTTATATCCCCGCCCGATTGGGCGAGGGTTTACGCGGATTTTGCTAAAACAGAGGAATTAGTTTTTAAAGGCGCGGATTCTAGCAGCCTGACTGACCGAGGTACAGAAAAACTGGAAAATATTTTGCTGCACTTGCACAATGCGGCTTTTTGTCACACCATATGCGCCATTCTGAGGCCACTGCCTCCGCGAACACCGAGTTATTGCCATGCAAACCCCTTTCCCAAACCTTCCTCTTAATCAAACTGACAAGGAAAATATCCATGATCGCCTCGATGCCGCAGGCCTTGCTCAAGAACTTTCTCGGCAACGCCCCTTACTGGTACAAATACCTGATCCTCCTGTTTCTGGTTGTTAACCCCGTTATGCACTGGCTGCCAGGGCCTTGGACGCCCCTGGCTGGCTGGGTATTGCTGGCACAATTCATTTTCACCCTGGCGATGGCACTGAAGTGTTATCCCCTGCTGCCGGGCGGTTTGCTGGCCTTGCAAGCCGTTTTTCTGGGAATGACGACACCTGAGATGGTGTTGTATGAAGTGCGACACAATCTGGAAGTTATACTGCTGCTGATGTTCATGGTGGCGGGCATTTACTTCATGAAAAGCCTGCTGCTGTATGCCTTTACCAAAATACTGCTGGGCATCCGCTCCAAATCCCTGCTGTCGTTGATTTTCTGTGCTGCTGCGGCATTGCTCTCAGCCTTTCTGGATGCACTTACCGTCACTGCGGTGATTATCTCCATCACCGTTGGTTTTTATTCGGTCTATCATCGTGTGGCTTCTGGCAAGGAATACCATCAGCACAGCCATGATCATGGCAATGATCTGTCCATCCTTGAGGCTCAGCGCGAAGATCTGGTGCAATTCCGTGGATTCCTGCGCTCCCTGCTGATGCACGCAGCCATCGGTACAGCCCTGGGCGGTGTGTGCACTCTGGTGGGTGAACCCCAGAACCTGCTGATTGCCAAGGAAGCAGGCTGGGATTTCACCACCTTCTTTTTACAGATGGCGCCCGTTACCCTGCCCGTGCTTGCTGCCGGCTTAACCACCTGCCTGCTGCTGGAAAAAATCAAACCCCTTGGACGCTTTTTTGGTTATGCCGGACGCTTGCCGGGGCGAGTACGCGAAATACTGGAAGAGTTTGACCGTGACCAGTCAGAAAAAAGAAGCCCCCGCGAAAAAGTACAGCTGATGGTGCAAGCTGCAGTTGCCGTTTTTCTGGTCATTGCGCTGGCCTTTCATCTGGCCGAAGTAGGCTTGATTGGTCTGGCGGTGATTGTGCTGCTGACCAGCCTGAATGGCATCAATGAAGAACATCAAATCGGCAAGGCATTTCAGGAATCACTGCCCTTCACCGGCCTGCTGGTGGTGTTTTTCACCATTGTGGCTGTCATTCACAGCCAGCAGATGTTCCAGCCTTTCATTGAGCTGGTGCTCAGCCGCCCGCTGGAACAACAGCCCGGCATGCTGTTTATCGCCAATGGTTTGCTTTCAGCCATTTCTGATAACGTATTTGTTGCCACAGTTTATATCGGAGAGATCAAAGCGGCACTGCTGCGGGAAGACATCACCCGTGAACACTTTGAGCTGCTGGCGGTTGCCATTAACACCGGCACCAACCTCCCCAGTGTGGCAACACCCAATGGTCAGGCTGCCTTTCTGTTTCTGCTGACCTCAGCCATTGCACCACTGGTACGCCTGTCTTACGGGCGCATGGTCATGATGGCGCTGCCCTATACACTGGTGATGGGTGGCATGGGTTACTGGGCTGTCACCCACTGGCTGTAATCTCTGCGGGTAATGCTGGCCGGTGACCCGGCCAGCTGCTGCACACCCAACATCACACTCGACAAACCGGCTTGCCAGTTCGGCAGTTGCCACATGATTTTCACTCCACTTATTTTGCGCAGTTGATACAACACTCAACCGCTGGGTTATATTCCAGCCGCCCCGGTGCGATAGGCTCACCACATTCCGCGCAGTCACCGTAGTCACCTGCCTCTATGCGTTTTAAGGCCGCCAGCACCTGCCTTAACTGCTGATTGCGGCGACGCTCTGCTTCCAGCGCCATTTGCTGCCCTTGCAAGGCATCCATACGGGACAGACGACCAACACGAGACTGATCCAGCTCCACGGTTCCGGCCTGATCATTACCTTCCGCCAGGCTTTCCAGTTCTGCTTTCATTTCCAGCAAACGCTGCTGAAAATGCTTTAAGGTTTTATTTTGCAAGGTCTGCCTCCTGTTGGTTGTTTTGGGTAGAATACCACCCCAGATGGTTACACATTATACAAAAGGAAAAACCTGCATGACTGCCAACAAGGATCAACACCCACCGCTGCCGGATGCCGAAGCAGTCAGCCAGTTCATCAGCCGCTGGAAAAACGCCACCGGCAGTGAAAAAGCCAACTTTCCTCCGTTCATCACCGAACTCTGCACCCTGCTGAACCTGCCAACACCGGGACCCGCCACCGATAACCAGCAGGACAACGCCTATGTGCTGGAGCGGCGAGTCACCATCCACAACCCGGATGGCAGCAGCAACAACGGTTTTATAGATCTCTACCGGCGCGGTTGCTTTGTGCTGGAAGCCAAGCAGACCGGCAAAAACTTAGACACTCCCGGCTGGGATAAAGCCATGCTGGCTGCTCACCATCAGGCCGACCGTTATGTCCGTGCCCTGCCAGCCGAAGAAGGCAAGCCGCCCTTTATCATCGTTACAGATGTAGGGCGCTCAATCGAGCTTTACTCCGAATTTACCCGCACCGGCAGCACCTATGTACCCTTCCCCGATCCGGGGCATTACCGCATCCTGATGCAAGACCTGCGCAAAGTGGACATCCAGCAGCGCTTGCAAGCCCTGTGGCTTGATCCTGATAGCCTTGATCCCAGCAAATACGCAGCGCAAGTCACCAAGGGCGTCAGCCGTAAACTGGCGGAGCTGGCAAAATCGCTGGAGCAGGATGGTTATGACGTGGAGCGGGTGGCGCATTTTCTGAAACGCTGCCTATTCACCATGTTTGCCGAGGATGTGGAACTGCTGCCCAGCCAGAGTTTTCACGATCTGCTGGTGGATCTGAAAGAACGCCCGGATGCCTTTCCCCATGCCCTGAAAGCCCTGTGGGAAAACATGAACAGCGGCGGTTACAGTGAACGCCTGATGCAGCCCATCAAGCGCTTTAATGGCGGACTGTTCAAGAACATCAATCCGATGCCGCTGAAACCCGAACAAATTCAACTGTTGATTGATGCCGCCAAGGCCGACTGGCGTTATGTGGAACCGGCGATTTTTGGCACCCTGCTGGAACGTGCGCTGGACCCCCGCGAAAGGCACAAGCTGGGGGCACACTACACCCCACGCGCTTATGTTGAACGGCTGGTGATGCCAACCCTGATTGAACCCCTGCGCCAGCAATGGAGCACCCTGCAAGTGGTGGCACAAAGCCTGATTCAGCAGGGCAAGGACAACAAAGCACTGGAAGAATTGCAGAGGTTTCACCTGCAGCTCTGCGAAACCCGTGTACTCGACCCTGCCTGTGGCAGTGCCAACTTTTTGTACGTGGCGCTGGAACACATGAAACGCCTGGAAGGTGAAGTGCTGAACCTGATCAGCGACCTCTCCCACGGTCAGGTGGGGATGCAAGCCCAGGGACTGACCGTTGATCCGCACCAGTTTTTAGGCATGGAGATCAACCCCCGTGCAGCGGCGATTGCCGAAATTGTGCTGTGGATAGGTTACCTGCAATGGCACTACCGCATTCACGGCAAGCTGGACTTGCCGGAGCCGATTCTGCGGGATTTTAAAAACATCGAAAACCGCGACGCGCTGATTGACTATGACAGCAAGGAACACCTGCTGGATGATCAGGGGCAAACCATCACCATCTGGGATGGCATCAGCACCAAAACCAGCCCTGTCACGGGTGAACTGATTCCCGATGAAAACCAGCGTATTCCGGTGTTTATCTACCACAACCC
>NZ_JACUUA010000273.1 GCF_014859565.1 Marinospirillum sp.
TCAGATCGGTGATTTCCACCGCATCGGGCAGGCGGGGAATCAGCAGTAGCCAGAAGAAGCGACTGTCATTCATCAGGCGTAACTGACACAAGGGCAGGTTGCCCAGATGCAGGCTGTCTTCAGCAAGGCGAGGGTGGAGTTGGAAAGTCATGATGGTATCTTCCTTGTTGTCTGTAGGGAGTGTGTTGAGGCCTTGGCTTAATGCCTTGTCTGTAGGCTATAATGCGCCCTCTTGAAATTTAGCAAAAATCCCTCATAAAGCGAAGGGGCCCGGGATGTTGGTTTGCCCGGCTTTACTTGATGAATGACAACCTTATTGATTGAGATCGAGGCAAAACGCTATGCCTATTTATGAATACCAGTGTCAATCCTGTGGTCATGAGCTGGAAATCATGCACAAAATGAGCGACGCACCACCGGTGGACTGCCCTTCATGTAATGAAGCCGCATTGACCCGCAGAATTTCAGCAGCTGGTTTCCGGCTGGCCGGTGGTGGCTGGTACGAGACTGATTTCAAGAGTGGTGGCAGCAAGAAAAACCTTGCCGATTCGGGTGGTTCAGCCGCTGGCTCAGGCAATGCCTGTGCTTCCTGTCCATCTAATCCCGGTTCTACCGCTGCCTGATCCTTCTGTGCTTTGGGCTTAATCACGGCAGGGCTTTTGCCCTGCTTTTTCAATGAATACAACATATTAACGGGAAATATTTATGCGTAGCCATTACTGTGGCGACTTGAACACAAGCCACCTGGATCAGGAGGTCGTGTTATGCGGCTGGGTTCACCGCCGTCGTGATCACGGTGGAGTTATTTTTCTTGATCTGCGGGATCGTAATGGCATCGCTCAGGTTGTTGTTGATCCGGATACTGAAGAAGCTTTTGCCCGTGCCGACCGTTCGCGTAGCGAATATGTATTAAAAATCCGTGGTCTGGTACGCCAGCGCCCGGAGGGCACCACCAACGCCAACATGTCCACCGGTGAAATCGAGGTGCTGGCAAAAGAGGTTGAAGTGCTGAACACCTCTGAAACCCCGCCCTTTATGCTGGATGAACACGGTAAGGTGGGTGAAGAAGTACGCCTTAAGTACCGTTATGTGGATCTGCGTCGCCCGGAAATGGCAGAAAAACTGCGTTTTCGTTCGCGTGTGACTCACCAGATTCGCAACTGCCTGGAAGAGCAGGGCTTTCTGGATATTGAAACCCCAATCCTCACCCGTGCCACCCCAGAAGGTGCACGCGATTATCTGGTGCCCAGCCGTACCCACGAAGGTCACTTTTTTGCCCTGCCACAATCGCCGCAGTTGTTTAAACAGCTGCTGATGGTGGCTGGTTTTGATCGTTATTATCAAATTGCCAAGTGTTTCCGCGATGAAGACCTGCGTGCTGATCGCCAGCCGGAGTTCACCCAGATCGACATGGAAGCTTCTTTTGTGGAAGAAGCCGACATCATGGGTGCTGCTGAAGACATGATCCGCAAGGTGTTCCAGGAATCTCTGGGTGTGGATCTGGGCGACTTCCCGCACATGCCTTATTCCGAAGCCATGGATCGTTACGGCTCTGACAAACCGGATCTGCGGATTCCGCTGGAGTTGGTGGATGTGGGTGACCTGATGGCCAATGTGGACTTCAAGGTATTCTCTGGCCCGGCCACTGATCCCAAAGGCCGTGTAGCAGCTCTGAAGGTCAAGGGTGGTGCGGAACTGTCCCGCAAGCAGATAGATGATTACACCAAATTTGTGGGTATCTACGGTGCCCGTGGTCTGGCCTGGATCAAGGTCAACAAACGCGCTGATGGTCTGGATGGTCTGCAATCGCCTATTGTTAAGTTTATGGAAGGCATCATTGATCAACTGCTGGATCGGGTGGGTGCAGAAGATGGTGACATCATCTTCTTTGGTGCGGATAAAGCCAAAATTGTTAATGAAGCGCTGGGTGCACTGCGTTGCAAACTGGGTGAAGATCTTAACCTCTATACCTGTGAATGGGCACCGCTGTGGGTGGTGGACTTCCCGATGTTTGAAGAAAACAGCGATGGCAGCCTGAGCGCCTTGCATCACCCTTTCACGGCACCCAAGTGCAGTCCGGAAGAGCTGGAAGCCAGCCCGGCTAACCAGCTGTCCCGCGCTTATGACATGGTGCTGAATGGCACTGAGCTGGGTGGTGGTTCCATCCGTATTCACAATCAGGCCATGCAGCAGGCGGTGTTCCGTGTGCTGGGCATCAGTGCGGAAGAACAACGTGAGAAGTTCGGCTTCCTGCTGGATGCATTGAAGTTTGGTGCGCCACCTCATGGTGGTCTGGCTTTTGGTCTGGATCGTCTGATGATGCTGATGACCGGTGCCAAGTCGATCCGTGAAGTGATTGCCTTCCCGAAAACCCAGTCTGCCGCCTGTGTGATGACGGATGCACCCGGTGAAGTCAGCCAGCTGCAATTAAAAGAGCTGAACCTGCGTCTGCGCCCCAAAGCTCAGGCGGATAGCTGATGTGTTGTAACCGCTGATGCCGCTGATTCTGGGGATCGATCCCGGTTCACGGATCACCGGTTACGGTCTGATTCGCTCCGAAGGCAGCCAGCTGAGTTATCACGCCAGTGGCTGCATTCGGGTGCAGGCCGATGATTTACCCCAGAAGCTGGCGCAGATTTATGCCGGTCTGGCTGAATTGATTATGCAATATCAGCCGGATCAGGTGGCGATTGAACAGGTGTTCATGGCCAAAAATGCCGATTCAGCACTTAAACTGGGGCAAGCACGAGGTACTGCGGTGGTGTGTGTTGCCAATCACGGTTTGGGTTTGAGTGAGTATTCAGCCAAAGAAGTGAAGCTGGCCGTCACCGGTACCGGCAGTGCTGATAAAATTCAGGTGCAGCACATGGTGAAATCCCTGCTGAAACTCTCAGCCACCCCTCAGGCGGATGCTGCAGATGCCTTGGCAATTGCCATGTGTCATGCCTATACCTCCAGCGGTCTGCTGGCACTTTCTGGTCAGTTGGGTCGCAAACGCGGCAGCAGCTGGCGCAACTTTGATCCCAAAACCCACGCTCGGCGCTCCTGATCATGCATTTTGACCTTCCCCTGTTTATCCTGACTCTTGATCTTTTTGGTACGGTGGTTTTTGCACTGGCGGGGGTGCTGGCCGCTGCTGAGCGGCGTCTGGACCTGTTTGGTGTGATCGTGGTGGGTACAGTTACTGCCATAGGTGGTGGAACCTTGCGCGATCTGATTCTGGGTCGCCTGCCGGTGTTCTGGGTGCAGGACAATCTTTATATCTGGATTACGGTCACCACCTCGGTGGTGGTGTTTGCACTGGCACGTAAAATCCGTTTTCCGCATATGGCGTTACAGGTGGCAGATGCCATTGGATTGTCGGTGTTCACCGTGATTGGTGCCAAGGTGGCCATCACGTTAGGGCATCCACCCTTGATTGCGGTGGTCACTGGTGTAATGACCGGGGTGTTTGGTGGTATTGTGCGGGATGTGTTAACAGCCGTTAAGCCAATGATTTTTGAGAAAGAAATTTATGCCACGGCAGTCATGGCCGGAGCCTTTGTGTATGTGAACCTCAACTGGTTTTTACCTTCCAGCTGGGAAACCTTTAATACCCTGGTGTCCATGGCGGTGGTACTGGGTTTACGTCTGGCCGCCATTCACTGGCATTTGCACCTGCCGGTGTTTCTTGCCATTGAAGAACAGCAGAACAGGAAGGACAAGTGATGATTGGTCGTTTGCAGGGTAAGGTGGCAGAAAAACAACCCTCCTGGGTGATTGTGGATGTGCAGGGTGTGGGTTATGAAGTGGATCTGCCGCTGTCGGTGTTTGCCGGGCTGCCCGCAGTGGATGCACCGGTGACGTTGTGGATTCATCAGGTGATCCGTGAGGATGCCAACCTGTTGTATGGTTTTGTCCGTCTGGAAGACCGCCAGTTATTCCGTGAACTGATCAAGGTCAGTGGCATCGGGCCAAAAGTGGG
>NZ_JACUUA010000274.1 GCF_014859565.1 Marinospirillum sp.
CTGGTTAGCCAGCCCGATTACCGGCGGTGATGGCAATCGGGAGTTTTTGATGGTCGCGCAAATCGGGAGTTTTTGAAGGTCGTGCAAAATAGATGATTGGCTTGATATGCGAAGGTCAGGTAATTACAGCTTCTTTTCCCAGAAGAGCGCCTGCCCCATCTCCGGATCCAACTCATACCCCGCAAACCCGAACTTCTGATATGCCCGCTGGGCGGGCTGGTTGCCTTGCAACACCTCCAAGGTGATTTTGCAGCAACCCCGCTGGCGGGCGATTTCTTCCACCTTCTCCATCATCAGCTGGTTCAGCCCCTGCCCTCGGTGGTTTTTACTGACAATCACATCGTGAATGTTGATCAGCGGCTGGCATTTAAAAGTGGAAAAACCTTCAAAGCAGTTGATTAACCCGGCTGGTTCTTTACCCTGCCAGGCCAGAATCTGAAAAGCACCGGAGCGATTTTTCAGAGCTTGAGGCAAGGCGGCTTTTACAGCGTCACTTAGCCCTTCTCCACCACCCATCGGGTCACGGGCATATTCGTCCATCAGTGCCACCAATGCGGCGGCTTGTTCGGGTTGGTTCAGGTCGGCTTCATGGATATCAAACATGGCTTTCTCAGCGGGCATTGTCGCGCAGGTGTTCATCCTGCAACTGGGCATCCAGTTGTTTCACCGGCAGGTGGGTCGCGCGTTGATGGGCATTAAAAATGTTTTCCAGCAGGCGGAACAGGCCAATAAATATGGCGGCAATCAGCAGATACATCACCCCGGCCAGCAGGAAAAACTCCAGATTCATGTAGGTGCGCGAAATCACGTTGCGGGTGGCACCCATCAAATCCAGCAGGGTGATGGTGGAAGCCAGTGCACTGCCTTTTAACATCAGAATCACTTCATTACCGTAGGCTGGCAGAATCATGCCAAACGCACGAGGCAAAATGATTTTACGGTACTGTTTTGCCTTGGACAGACCCAGCGCCATGGCTGCTTCCACCTCTCCTTTGGGCACTGACTGTATGGCACCTCGGAAGAGTTCAGCAATATAAGCAGCGGTGTGCAGGCTGAAGGTGATAATCGCGCACCAGTAGGGCTGGGAGAGTACTTCATCCCACAGCCAGCCCATGTTACGCAGGCTTTCAAACTGCGACAGGCCGTAATAAACCAGAAAAATCTGCACCAATAAGGGTGTGCCACGAAAAAAGAAGATGTAACCGTAAGGCAGTACCCACAACCAGGGATTTTTTGAGACTCGCAGCAGTGCCAAGGGTAAAGCCAGCAGAATACCAACGATACCGGACAAGACCACCAGTTTAAGTGTGACCCAGGCACCTTCCAGCAGTTGTGGCAGGTAACGAGCATAAGAATCCCAGGGTTCGTTGCCTGCTGTCAGTTGTTGCAGCCACTCGGATAACACCAGCATCCAGTCCATCAGCTGTGTCCTCCGGCATAACCCCGGCTGGCACGTTTTTCCATCAGACGCAGCAGTTGCATAAAAATGATGGTCAGCAGCAGGTAAATAAAGGCTGCCGCCAGATAAAAGGTGAAGGGTAGTTTGGTGAAACCAGCCGCTACATAAGCCTGACGCATCAGGTCATTCAGCCCGATTACCGATACCAGTGCGGTGTCTTTTAACAGCACTAAGAACAGGTTGCCCAGCCCCGGCAAGGCCAGTCGCCAGAGTTGCGGCAGCACCACAAAATAAAAAGCTTTAAAACGGCTCATGCCCAGTGACAAGGCCGCTTCCTGTTGTCCTTTGGGGATTTCCTGCAGGGCACCACGAAACACTTCGGTGGCATAAGCACCAAAAGCAATCGAAAGGGCGGCAACCCCGGCAGCAAAAGCGCTGACCTCCACATACACATCAAAGAGATGCAGCAGCAGCTCGGTGGTGCCAAAGTAGATAATCAGTACCAGCAGCAGCTCCGGCAATCCTCGCATCAGGGTGGTGTAACTGGTGGCAATCCAGCGCAACACCCTGATGGAGGACAGCTTGGCGGTGGCACCCAGCAGACCCAGGATCAGACCCAGCAGCAAACTGACAAATGCCAGTTTTAAGGTGACCCAGGTGCCTGCCAGCAGCAGGTGTCCAAAACCATGTAAATCCATGCGTTATTCAGACACTCAGAGGATGGAGAAAGGGAAGTACTTGGCGTTGATTTCAGCATAAACACCGTTATCAACAATTTCCTTCAGTGCCTGGTTAAAACGCTCACGCAGCTTGTTGTCGTTCTGGCGCACGGCAATACCAATCTTGTCATCAATATCGATATCTTCGCCCTTGAACTCGAAGTTGGCACCCGCTTCACTTCTCAGCCAGTCATAAGCCGGGAACTTGTCGGATACCATGCCTTGCAGACGACCGGAAGCCAGATCCAGATAGGCATTGTCCTGAGTGTCATACAGGCGCACGGTTACATCACGACCCAGTTCATCCTGCAGGTACTGACCGGCAATGGTGGCACGCTGCGCACCCAGGGTTTTACCTTTCAGGCTGGTTGCATCGGTTTTCATTTCGGTGGCTTTGGGGCCAATAAATGCCAGTACGTTGGAGTAGTAGGGATCGGTGAAAGCCACCACACGCTGGCGCTCTTCGGTGATGGACATGGAGGCAATAATGGCGTCATAACGACGTGCGCGCAGACCAGGAATTATGCCATCCCAGTCCTGAGCAACAATTTCGCACTCGGCTTTCATCTGTGCACAAAGGGCTTTGGCGATGTCCACATCGAACCCTTGCAGTGCGCCGGTGTTGTCGATGAAGTTAAAAGGTGCATAAGCGCCTTCGGTGGCAATACGGATTTTATCAGCCAGTACACCGGTGGATACCAGACTTGCAGAGGCAACCAGCGCCAGTGACATCAGCGTTTTCTTGAACACTTGCATTGTGTGTTTCCTTCTTTTTTTTGGTTTGTCAGGGGTGACACGTCATAGAGTGACCCTTTGCAGCAGCAAAGAACCTGCCAGAATCATAGATGACTGGACAGGAATTCTCTGCAACGGGTTGAAACCGGGTTGGTGAAAAATTGTTCTGGGGGGCTGAGTTCTTCCACTTGCCCCTGATGCAGGAACATCACCTGACTGGAAACATCCCGCGCAAAGCGCATTTCGTGGGTGACAATCAACATGGTGCGGCCTTCTTCAGCCAGCGCTCGCATTACACCCAGCACTTCGTTGACCAGCTCTGGATCCAGTGCTGAGGTGGGTTCATCAAACAGTAACACTTCCGGATCCATTGCCAGGGTACGGGCAATGGCGACCCGCTGTTGCTGACCACCGGAAAGTTGCAAAGGATAGGCTTTTTCCTTGTCGCCCAGCCCGACTTTTTTCAGCAGGGCGGCGGCTCGATCTCGCGCTTCAGCTTTGTTTTTGCCGAGTACCTGAACAGGAGCCAGAGCAATGTTGTCCAGCAGGTTCAGGTGAGGCCAGAGATTAAAGTTTTGAAACACAAAACCCATACGGGCACGAAAGGCTTCCAGCTGGCGGCTTTTAACAGCTTCCAGCTCGCCATCACGGTTAGCTTTTAATTCCAGCGCTTCACCGCGCAGGCTGATGGCTCCGCGTGAGGGTTTTTCCAGCAGGTTAAGACAACGCAGAAAAGTGGATTTACCGGAGCCGCTGGAACCCAGAATAGAGATCACATCTCCTTCACGCGCAGCAAGGGAGATGCCTTTTAATACTTCGTTCTGACCATAACGCTTGTGGAGGTCACTGACCGCCAGGGCGGTTTGTGCAGTATCAGTACTAGTTGAAGAGGGTTCAGGTGCGGGGTTCATCTCGCTGCCTTAGTCAGTTCTGTTATTGGCCTTGTGGGCTGACCGATTGAACAAAACGCTAGTTTAACCGCATCTGGCACTGCTGAATACCCAAAAAATTCGCATCAGCGCTTAAAAGACCCGCTGCAATTCAATCTCCGGATCACTCAGTGGCCCGGTAATTTTGTAACGAGCCTCGGTGAAGGTGTCAAAC
>NZ_JACUUA010000041.1 GCF_014859565.1 Marinospirillum sp.
CCTTAGAATTGTAGTTTTACGAATTTGGAAATCCTTAGGATTCGTAAATTACCAGCGAGCATCAAGAATCAATGACTTACGCCAGAAATTCGTAATCCTTAGGATTACAGTTTTACGAATATCGCAATCCTTAGGTATGGTATTTCTAAGAATTATCACTTCTAAGGATTTGAAATTTGGCAAATTACACAAACAGAATTGCCATCTCCCGCTCCATGCTGTAGCATACAGGTTATCCTGTTTAACAATAGTTGGATCAGGCACTCAGACTCCAATCATCTTCCTTGAGGGTAAAAAAATGTCTACAGAGAACACTGCATCTGGAACAACTGAAAAAAAAGAGCAGATCACCGAAGTGGCTGTCGGTCTTGATATTGGTCGCTCGGGCGTAAAGCTGGTCTTTAATGCCACAGACAGCCAAAACCCTCCTGAGGAAATTGTTTTTCCTCCTTGCGCAATGCCTGCATCCGTTCTGGCTGACGAAGCTGAGCGGCGTCGAGCAGCCCCGGATACAGTAATCATTGATGGTCAGTCCTGGTGGTTCGGTCAGACAGCCCAGATTCAATCCATGGGCGGTGCCGAGAAGTCTGGCAACTTTGCCAGTTGGGCGCACACAGAGGATTACAAGGCATTGACGCATGGCGCGTTAAAGCGTGTTCGAGACCGCTATCCAAAAGCAATCTTAAAGATTGCCTGCGCCCTGCCCTCCGAATCTACCAGCAAGGATCGCGACGCTGTTGTGGATATGACTCGTGAAGTGGCCGGCAGTCACTGCAAAGTGACCTGCCAGGTTCAACCCGAAGGCATCTTCTTTCAGCATGTGGCAAACAACCCTGCGCTGTCCGAGTCCGGTGTGAATGTGCTGGTTATTGATGTGGGTCGTTACTCGACTGACTTCGCTGTGATCAGTGGTGGATCACCCGTGCGCAACGCATATCGCTCCGTTCCTGGTGTTGCGCGTGCAACCGACATCCTTTGGGATCGCCTCATGGCGAAGCCTGAGTTTGGGTCAACCAAGCGCCCCTCTATTGAGCGCTTGGAAACAGCCCTCATGGAACACTCCATCACCTTGAGCGCTCGCAAGTATGAGCTTGAAGATTCACGCAAAGCGGTCAACAGCTTGGCTCAGGAGATCTTGCGCGCCACAAAAGAAGTGATCGACAAGATGACTGGTGGTATTGACCACATCTTGCTGGCCGGTGGTGGTGCACCTCTGGTATCACCCATTTTCCAAGAGGTCTACGGCATCGAAAAGTCCAGCTCGAGCCGCTTTATTGTTGCGAAGGGTCTCTTTCAGCGGGCCTGCTATATCAACTAAGCCAGCCTTTGCGCTATACAAATTAAGGAGTTCTCTATGGAAGTTCCAGTCAAGCATAATTTACGAAACGGGACGGCTGTGTGGATTAACACTGGTACGTTCAGTGAAATTATTGATGCAGAATCACTCAGCGATATGTTTCGCAATGCCGGCGGTCCCAATGCTTTACGCAGCCTTGCATCCTTCTGCATCCTGCTGCCAATGATCAATAACGGCATTGGCATCAGTCCCGAATATCGCTCTATCATCAACCGACTCAATAAGTTGGCTGGTGAGCATCCAGAGTGGTTTCACGAAGACCTGTGGATTCAAGCTTTTCAGCAGATCCTTGATGGCCTGACCTCTCACGCAGACGGTGATGACAAGCCCACGCTGGATGCCCCGGCACAGGTCAGCCAGCCAAAGCCAACGATACCACCAAATCCATCTGTGCAACCGGCTTCTGAGGGTGCATCATTTAGCCTTAATCAAAAAGATGCACTTAAAAGTACCTTTGATAAGTTCTAATTACAGGTAGTCCAAAGCCCGGCACTCCTTCGCAGTGCTGGGTTTTTTTGTTTCCTCAGTGGTCAATCCTACCGCCTGAAGCAGCGTTTCATTCTTTTTTTTATTACTAGATTGAATCTGGTTTTCCCAATCATCCTTGTGGGTGCAGCCGTGCTCTTTGACCAGTCTTCCAATCAGTTTGTGTGTTGAGGATGGATTCTGCGCCACCTGCTCCACCAGATCCCCGCGTTCACCGCAATAATCGAAATCCAAGTATTCTTGAATTGGCATCAGTCGGCCATCAGGCATGCGTTCTAATGTTTGATAAACTGCATACAGGATTGATCCGCTCAGCTCCGCCATGGCCATGCGCTGATTATCAGGGAAGAAGTCGGTCCACCGCTGAAAAATCTCAGGCACGGAGCTGGTATGCATGGTTGCAAAAACAGTGTGACCCGTTCTTGCAGCCGCAATGGCTGCTCTGGCTGTTTCCGGGTCGCGGATCTCACCAATCAGTATATGTGTAGGTCTCATTCGCATAGCGTTTCTGACCCCGGAGGCGAAGTTAGAACAGCTCTTGCCTACTTCAGCCTGCGTGATGGCTGCAGAAATGCTGGCGCTCTTATAAAACACGTATTCCACAGGAGACTCTACTGTGTATAAATGCGCATGTGAGTCTCTATGGCAAACAATATCATTCAGCAGGCCAGACAGAAGACTGGTTTTACCTGAACCGGTCGGGCCGTTGACAAGGATAAGTCCGGGTCGTCTGGATCGGGTCATCTCAAGCAGTCCTGGCGGTAAACGCAGGCGCTCTAAAGGCCAGGGGTCTGATTCGATACGACGCATAACCACGGAAAGATTCATCCCTCGGCGCGATGCATCGCGCACCATTGCCACACGAAAGCGCTCGCCAGTTTTGGATACATAAGATGAATCCTTCGGATCTCCTGATGAAAGCGCATTATCATAAAGACCAGAATCATTATCCCCAATGATGGTCAGGAGCGCCCTCACTTCAGCCTCCTGCAGTGGGCGATCCGTCAGCGGAATAATCCGCTTTGACAGCATCACCCGAATCGGCTGTCCTGTTTGCAGAAAAATATCCGAACTGTCCGGATAGGCATAGAGAATTTCCTCTAAATCTTCCGCTGTTGTTTTGCGCTCGTTGGATAGCCGGATGTCGCTCACGGAAACCTCACGGGATTAATGGGGCGGATGGGTTTTGCAGATCGACCAAATCAGACAATCCAAGAGGCGGCATTTCCTTCCAGGCTTCCATTGATAAAGCTCGCCACTGCTCAGTGTCTGGCACTAAATACGCTGGCTGGGTTATTACTGTGTGCTTCACTCCAACCTGCATTTCTCGGCTCGATGTGCCTCCGCCCTGCACATGATCTGTAGCTGTGATGACTCTGGGTGGCTCGATCATTCCGGAGAGCCACAATAGCCGGAACAGCTGCATTCCCATGAAATCGCGCTGCAATTCGTGAATCGCAACATCCATGGCAGCGCGACCCGTGCGTACACCTTCTATCCAGCCGTCACGAACACCTGTGCGCCAAAGGTTGGGGTGAAGCTCAATCAAAGTATTTAACCGGCGAGAAGGCAGTTCCGGCTCCGGTGCATCTAGGTTAAGGTAGTCCCTCCACGACGGGTTGCGCTCAATCAGCATGGCATCCTGCACTGTTCTGAATACCCTGGCGCTCATTTGACGCTCATTCTGTCGATAACTAACCAGCCTCTCGGTCATTACAATAACCGGTGGCAAAAGCCCTTCAGGAAGCACCAGGTTAGTGAAAGAAAAGGTCTGGTCTAACTGATTACCAAACTGATTGATCTCGTTGTACAGTCGCTCCACTTCTTTCTTGTAGCCGCTAGTGGCACCAGTGCGAACGCCAGCCTGATAGACAGCACGCTGCTCTGCATTCATTTCAGAGGGTAGAGTGCTTTCACCCTGGTTGGCTCGATAATCAAAGACTTGTGAGGGAATGACCCCCACCTCCGTATCCATCGGCTGATGCTTGCCCGCACATCCGGTTGCCCCAAGCAAGCTTAGGGCTAGAACCATGGCTGTCAGCTTATTCGTGTTTCCGGCCATCTCAAACCCCCAGCCTGGCGCGTACTACATACGCATCAGCAAACCCCATCTTGCGGATGGCTACCATCAGATTTTGTGCTTGCTCACGCCGTGGTAACTGCCCAACACGCACGCCATAATGTTTTCCAAACTTGAACACAAAAGCCGGATAACCTTTACTCCTCAGATCCTCTGCAACCTGTAGCGCTTTTGCCGGATCGGTGTGGCTGATGGTTTGTACGCCATACCCGCGAGGATCAGATTGAATGGGTGGCAACGCAGGCCTGCGAGATACAGTGCGAATTGATTGAAATCCATCTGGATGGCTTGAAGTAATGCCTTGCTCAGCTTCATCCATGATCGTTCGCGGTGCAACCAGCCTTGATCGCCAACCGTTGCCTTCGCCATTTTCTGGATCAGCACTTGCCGCTGCTGGCGCTTCACGCACCGGATGTTGCGCTGCCTGTTGAGGGCGGCTGACTGGTGGCGTAAATGAAATCTCTCCGGCAATACCAAAGCTCATCAAATACTGCTGTAGTGTACTGGCAACGGCCTGATTAACTGCAAGTAAGCGTATTCGGTGCATACCAGAATCAACCCAGGCAGCTGCATCTATGCTTCGCTCTTGCAACCATGTCAGCATAGCTCTGGCATCCGCCTGGTTATCATAAGCACCCAATTCAACACCCCAGCCAGAGTGATCCTTGTTGTACATCATGTGCGTTGGATCAACCGGGGTGGGGCTCATCTGGGATTGAGTGGATGGACGCGATGGCTGCAAGGGTGTTGCCACTGACCTTGACTCGGCAAATCTTGGATCAGGCATCGCCTGAACTGTTGGCCGCTCCCCTTGCTGAATCAATGTTCGATTTTGATCCAGGTGACTGCGCGTCAGTCGGACTTGCTGATCAACCCCGGTGCTGTTCCGATAGTCAACCACCAGCTGTTCGTTGCGAAGATCCACCAAGAGCGGCCATGGAATCTGAGAGCCAAGTTCAGTGATATGCTGATGCACCGGCTTGGCATCGCGCAAATGAACATGCGGCTTCATGCCTCCGATCACCGGCTCACCAAAAGAGGTGACCCGCCAACCTAAGTCATTGGCAAGGCGGGTCAGCGCCTCATCCATTGGCCCGTAGAAATCCAGTCGCACTGTCTGGCGCATGTAGTCGGGCAAATGACGTGTATCTTGTTGATTCTTGACGCTCTCAGCGCTTTGCTGGCCGACTTCACGCGCCATGATGCTAGAAATTTGCATCTGCGCTCGCGCTGCTTGTTCGCTGGCCTGTAATAATCGCTCAGGAATTTGTGCTGGCTGCGCCACTGCCTGCCCCGAGACAATCATTCCGCAGGCACAGGCCAAGGCTGCGACCTTAAATAGACTTAAGCCGGATTTTAACTTTGAATTGATCATGGGTTAGCCTGTAGAGTTCTTTTCATTCTCTGATTCTACCAGCCTGATAATTCAAGCCGGTAGCAGGCGGGATTACTGGTTTTTTGAGTCTTGGGTGGGCAGGATTTCTTTTTTTGCTTCTTGTTTGTACCCGGCGATCTGGTGGATAGGCTCCTTAACTGTTCCAAATGTCGCCAATCGCCAGTCGTAAAGCTCAAGCCATTTGTCGACATTAGCTTTGATATGCATTGTTTTTCGAGTGGTGCGACTCGATGGATGTTTGCAGCACCATTCAAAGTAATTTTTTCGAGCCTTTGACTCCTCTTCAAGAAGCAGTGACAGCAACAATGATGCCGGCAAAAAACCAAGTAAACGAAACTGCAGCTCATCGCTTAAATAGCGAATCATGGACTGCATCTCTTGGAAGTGAAGGTTCAGCCAAGCCAGCGTTACGTCCCCATGGCCATGGGTAATTAATCCCAAAAGGGTCTGAGGAATATCCGACACCAGATCCCGATGCAGGTCAGGCAGCTCTTGCCCTGCACCTGCATGAATTTGCTTTTCTAGAGGCAAAAAAGGATTCACCCTCTTCAGCAGCTTGCTCTTATCCTCTGGATCGGTACCCATTGACCACCTCATCAACGATATTTTCAGTCACTCTTGCTTCGGAAAACTCACCATTACTTTCATCAATACGCTTGTCAATCTCTGCTCTGGCTGATCCAGTTGGGTACATCCCGGCCAAGGCCTTCACTGCCCGCTCTGGATCACCTAGACGCTCGATCACCTCCTGCATAACGGTGGCATCCTGGGCTTCAGAAGGTGCTGCCCATAGCTCAGCTGCAGATGGACTAATGATGATGGTCTGCTCGATGCGTCCAAGCTTGGTTTCCGCAAGCATTAGGACTGTCGCACCCTTGCCAGGCACAGGTCCTCTTACACGATCCTCTAGTGCCTTCATGCCAAAATCTGTTATACCAAACAATTCCTTTAGGCGTTCGCGACCCTTAGTGGATTTGCTGCCCTGAATGATAACCATAGACCACATACCATCGTTTTTTAGCTCGGAGGGCATGTGCTCTATGGTTTGACTGCCGAGCACCATCCGCACACGGTACTTGCGGATCTCCCGATTATCCCTCATCAGCGTTTTCATAATGCGGGAGTCATCAGGATCGCCGCTAGGCGATGCCTGGGCAGGGCGGTGAAGCTCATCATAGAACAGCCACTTATCGGTGCTGCGAAGGTTTTTTAATCGCCGGCGATGATAGGATCTGTATTTCTCCGGCAGCCCCTCCATGACAGCTACGGTGTCAGGATCCATAAACCATCCCTTCACCAGCGCAAAGCGTGCCAAGGCATAAAAAACCTCTGTATGCCGCTTGCTCGAAGCCACGTTCTGAAGATCAATGGCGATCATTTTTGCAGAACTGAAATTCAGCTTGGTGCTCCCACCCAGGTTGCGGTACTGATTATTCTGCGCAGAGAGTTTTGTGCGCAAATACTCAATCAATGGCATATTACCTTGAACAGTAATATGTCCAAACTGGTTGCGTATCGCTTCACTATCCTTCAAGTAGGTTGCAAGGTTGTTCCAAATCGGCATGGCTTGCTGGTGCGCAAGTTCCGCCTCATAGAGCATATCGCGGTCAAAAAAGAAGTCTCTTACATCCCTCCAGGTGCTCCCTTCTTTTACTTCAAACCCCTGCTCGATCAGTGCCTTATCAATCTCCGGCACCACTTTTGAGAAGTAGATTTCAGGGTTTATCTCTGCTGCATACCTGTAGGACTCCCTGACCAATAGCGGGATGATGTCGGATACAAAATCCGGGAGATGGCCATCATCATCCTGTATCAGCAGCTCAATGAAATCACAGATACCTGACATTTCATCTGGGGGCGGGTAATCCGCCCCTAAAGGGGTGTCCAGTATATTGATGGCATCTCTGGGCGAATTGCTCAGCTGATAGTGCACAATCTCATGCTGGCGCGACTTAGGCAGTAAACTCTTGAAATAGGTAAACGGGCCTTTTGATGTGTACCCTATATCCAAATAACGAACTTCTGGCAAGGCATCCATACCAGGGCGCAGCAAGGCACCATTAAACAATTGCGTGGTCATGGTGCCTGATTTACCCGATCCGGGCGGCCCTAGAAGAATGTAAGTGTGAAAATCCTGTAAGCTCGATCCTGTCTCAATAGGATACGCCTTATCATCCTCGGTTCGACACAGCATTACTGCGTTCTGCCAAGGGGATTCTGTACGCTCTAGCGGTAGGATCTGCGACAGCATTTGTGAAGGCATAAAGATTTCTGTGCCAGTCAGCTTTGCGCCGGGGAGTGTCTGAGCAACGGCCTGATCCACGCCCTCGCAGATGATTTGCGCCTTCGCGTTACCCATGGTGGAAAAAGCAGACTCAATCAATGTCATCTGGGATCGCAGCCTTTTCTCATCTTCCGCCCAGGTGGTTAGCATCATGCGCATCGGTGCAAATACGACCCCAGCTTTCGCCAGATCAGCAACTGTTTTGGCTGTTCTGGCAATTTTCATATTCTGAATTGGATTGATCAGTGCGGTCATCAATCCGAGTGCGCGACGAAGACCGATGGATGAGGCCTTGCCTTGACCCGAAGAAAACTGAATAGAGGCACGAAACGGAATATTTCGAGGGATGCCGTTTAAGAACTGGTTGTAATTGGTGGGTGTACTCGGCATGCTCACCAATCGCATAGCACCATAATAGCGCTCCCCGATAATGCAGTAGTCATCACGGACAGGATCAAAATACACCGGTATATCCATAATTTGATCTTGCAGCGATGGCAACAGGAGGTGGCGGTGATCAATTTTTGGCAAAGGCCGCGTTGCATCAAAGGACATGCCAGCCATGGTTGGCATGTCCCCAGGCAGCCGGAAAGATGCCGGATCAACCGGTTTTCCCTTCCACATACTGGCAATAACACTGGCTGCTTGACGTGCATCGAGTCGCGCTGAGCGAATGTTTAGGCGCTCCTTCATGACCGTCAACCAGTTGTTGAGCATGGCTTCATGCGCCTGATCTAGCGCTGAGCTAACGATCCCTGACTGCGCCTCTTTTGTTTGGTGCATTTTCCAGAGAATATCACCGTCTCCCTTTCCTGAAGGCAATGAGCCCCACATGCTCTCAAGAACCAGGAAGGTTTCTTCAATGGTCAGGGAGTCTTTTAGTCGCTCTTCCCTGGAGTCGAGAATAAAGCCGAGATTTAACCCCATGCGCTCTAATGACTTTCGTGTCGCTTGGTGTTTTGAGCGCAGGTAGCGCTCCATGCCTTGGGAGTCCTGCTGATAAATCAGTGTAGCTCGATGACCTTTGCTGGCTCCCCAGGATGAGAGCATATCCTCAAGCTTACGCATGGAGTATTCGCGCTCCTGACCATCCTGTGGTCGCAGCGCACCAAGAATGCGAATGACGCTTATACGACAGCCTTCACTGGTGTAAAGATGATCGCCATAACCAGATGAAATGCGCAGCAATTTTGATACATCTTGATCAAAAACCGTATTTCCAACAGACTCAAAAAATCCCATAATTAAGCCTCTTGATCGTCAAGTTCTTCATCCGGATCAAGCCCTGCCTCAATCCGAGCGCAGATGACATCGCTGATTTTATCAGCAGCCCGCTCCATTTCATCATCACTGCCACTCATTGCCTGATCAAACAGGGTTAGCAGCTCTGGTGCGCCAATAACAGCAGACCTGAGTGGTGACTCATTGCAAATGCCCAGCAATCGCTCTAAAAGCTCACCATTGACTTCTAGTGGCACTGGAACATATAAGTGATGACGCATGCCAAATCGCATCAATGACTCTAAGGCAGACTCATGACCGACAGTATCTGAAGGGATTTTAATGCTTATTTTGCCGCTGCCAAATCCGTTGATCTCCACGTCATCCATAACTGAAAGCTCGCGAACCCGCTCGTAAATCCACAGTCGCTCTAGTATGGACAACCAAAACCCAAAAGCGGGATGCATTTTTCGCGCTCGTACCGCTATATCCAGCGCCAAAGAGCCTTGGAAAGCCTCATTTTTAGTCGGAGGAAAAGGATCAGAAAGAGCCTTTACCGGGCCAATAAAGTAATGCAGGATCTGGAAATCCTGAACCCCTTTATCCATTGCAGCCAGTTCAGGGCCGGTCAGATACATGCGCGGCTGGCCGGTTTCTTCGGTACCCGGCAGGCGAACAGCGCCCTCTGCCTCACCAGAAATACGCTCAGTGATCCTGACCCGGACAACAATATCCTGGTCAGCACTACGCAGGTTCAGCAGATCGTTGATACTGATCTCATCATCATCCTCCACGTCATGGCGAGCCCAGTCACCGACTGGCACCTTGGCTGCCAATAGGTATCGACCCAAAACATATCGATCCCCTTGAAGATTGATGAATGTCTTGCGAGTTGCACTGCGAACCGTGTGAACAGACACCCATGACGCGGCACCGGTGCTGGCTAGATCACCGGCAACATCCTCAGGAAAAGACGGTTTGTTACTACCCCAGCCTTTGGTAAGGGTCTGGCAAAGGCTTTCCCACGGATTGCGTTCACGATAATCATATCCTGCGGTGACCAGCGCATCGGAAAGGGAGCGGCGAATCACTGGCGCAAGGATTTTCCAGTGCGCTGTATTGTTGGGGTTTCCGCCTAGCTCTTTAATCAAGGCAATCAGTCGTATGCGGAAGTGCCCTTCATTAACCAACCCGTCATGCAGAGCTCTCCATACCTCATCCTTGCGAAACTCATTAAACTCAATATTCGATACATACCGAGTATCCGAAGCCAGCGTCGATGGATCAGAAATCATTCGGCCACCAGGTGTTTCATCATCAAAAACCAGCGCCTGATCCGCCACCTTGTCCACAAAGCAGACAATGCCGATAGGCTGCACCACACCTTTGCGCGACCGGCTTGACTCTGCTGTCTTGGCGAACGAGGCGCGGTGTTTGGCTTTATCTGCCGCTGTGTTAGCTGCATCTGTATTCTGATCCATGGGAATCTCCTTAAATCTTGACGTAGCGCAGATATAAATTACGCTCAAGCGTGGTGTTCAGCACTCGATTCGACCAAGCAGGCTCATTGGCCTCAATGATTTGGGCGTTCGCATGCATGCTCAGCGCAGGTAGTGCGGTATTTTTTTTAAGTTGCGGGGACTTGTTGTACTCATCCACTGGGAAAGCAAGACGGATGCCATTGCTGTATAACTCTCGGCGAAGATCCTCGTAGTCCTCCGGGCTCTCCCTGAGAATGTACTGCATCTGCATTGGAAGGCTTGAATACACCTCATCGGTCAGGATGCTGCGCGCACGCTCCTTGCCCTCGCTAAGGAGTGCATGAATTTCCGCGCTGCCAGGATAGCGCTTCTGAAGCTGGGTTTGAGCACGAGCCATCCGGCTGATAGCTACTTGGGGGAAATCCCACGCCACCAATACCGCTCCACATTGCAGGGCATACCAAAGATGGTGAGTCATGTGGCAAAAATGACATGCAGTCACCAGATTGGATTCTTTATTGTTTCTGTGATCGCAGTCTTTATGATGCACCTCCTGAAACAGGTGGCGCACAGAATAATAACCGCAAAACTGGCATGTCCAGTTGTCACGCTCGAGTATTCTGGGGCGCATGCGCTGAAACTCAGCCTCACACTTCTCAAGCTGACTGTTTTCAAGGCGGCTCAAGCCGGGAGGGCTGACACCCAAAAGGAGTTTGATTTCTTCGCTCACAAGGCTCTCACTGGAACACATGTACAGGAAAGCATCGGGGCAAGCTTATGAAGACTCACCCCGATGCTGTTGATCACCAGCCTGCGCCACCTGCAGATTCTGTAACGGTTAGCGCATCCCACATGCCAGTCATAACAACACCGGCACCCATCAGGATTGGCCCCAGAATCACTGCACCAGCAACATACGCCCACGGGTTTTCCATGCGCTGAACCGACTGAGCTCCACGCAGCACCTGCACTGCGGTGTAGATGCCAAACCCAGTTAACAGAAAGCCCAGGAAGCTAAAGATCATGCCAAGTAACATTTCCACGTTCTGCAGCAGGAAAGCCAGATTTGAAATCAGCGTTAACGGATTAAATGCCGGGCCCCCTTCCTGCGCGTGAGCAGAACCCGCCATCATGATCAAAACGCCGAATGCAAGCGTCTTTTCCTTGGTTGTGGCTATGGTTGCTGCAAAACCACGATGAGCTGCATTAAGTTTAGTCTTCATTGTGTTAGCACCTATTGAGATTATCCTGAATCAAGAAAACAGCCAGAAAAACATTTGTTGCGTTTTCAAGAACAGAATATCCCATAAAGCAAAGGGTGCGATTTCAACCCCGAGCGCTGCTCAAATATGTCCAGACACCACCTAGCACCGTCTCTGCTTCAAAGGTTAAGACTGATACCACAAGGATTAGCAGGTTTTTTGAAAGAGCCTTTCCCTTGCCTCCGCGCACCTCGCCAGCAGAGCCTTGGCCGGCCAACACTAGCGCGGTGTCATAGAGTGTCAGGCCAAATGTCATAAAGGCCATTACACGCAAAACCAAATAAACAAACTGCTTGTAAACGTCAGCGGTTGAGCCGCTAGATCTGGCTGCCTCGACATTGGCGGCAAATTCATTCCATGCGCGCCCCTGAAACTCCTGAGGGAATGTGGAAAAACTTGAGACAGCGAGATCTAAGCTGCCTGATAGCGCTGATGACGTGGAAGCCAAAGCAAGGGCAATCAGGTGCCAAGAATTCAAAAGTAGAGAATAGGGTATTTGAAGATGATCCATACTGACCTCAGCATAAACAGTAAGGTCAGTATGGCGGATTTAATCGAGGGTGCGATTTCAGGCAAGCAATTGCGGAATGCGGAATCATTGCCAGGGGAGTTTAGGCGCTTTCAATAAGCGCAGTTTCTGCTCTTTATACCAGTCTATAAAGAACTTGCCGGCAAAAGAAGGTGTGCACGGATCCATCGTTTCCACTGCGTGTCGGGTAAATGCAATCAAGTAATTCTTGGGGTTGTCTTCACCCTTGAGAGTCTCCTTGATAGCCCTAATGTCAAATGCATTGAGTTTGACGATCTCATCAGTCATGCTCAAAGCTTTATCCGGGGTGTCGCTTGTCACAAAGGCAAGCATGGCTACCTCCGGCATGATGCTTGGAGCCAGCTGTTGTAGCACCAGATCGCAGCAACCCACATTGCCGTGACCACACCACCAAACCAGACCGCTGGGGCCCTCGCGGGCTCTCGCTACAATACTGGCAGGCTTCCGAATTCCATTGTTGGACTTAATGCCCTGCTGATACTCGGCATCCATTGTGTACAGCGTACCCATAACCATTTCTCCAAAGTGGTTTTTACCTGCGGTCAATTTTATTTGATTGCAGACTTTATACAGGTAGTCCTAGTAACGAAATCATTCTAAGCAAAACATCCAAAAATAGGAAGCTTCCCCTCCAAAAGAATAACTGAAATACTGTTATTTTTTGTGTGCTTACGTATCAGCGCCTCACCGAAAGATCAACCTCTACGCGACCGAGCCAGCGTATGCCGATCACACCTTGATCCTTGGTGATCTGGATCGGCATATTGGCATAGCGCGTCACAGGGTCAGATAGCGCATCGAGGGCACCATCAGTAGCCTCTTCTTTGGCGATGCTCGAAAAACTGCGACCGCCTTCGACGACTGAGGTGTTTTGATTATCGCCCCACCCCTGGGTGGTTACTGTTTGTGTGTCTTTTTGACGCTGATAGGTTGCGCCCACCTTGGCCACGGCAAACAAAACAGGAACGCCGTATCGCTGAAACGCACGGTAGTTGACGCGCCCAGAAACACAGGTTTGACCCGTCTTGTGGTCTGCAGCTGCAGCCTTAATGTCAATCTCGCGTCCGCGCCACTGGGCTGTGTGGAAATCGATCAGGATGCATTCGCCCTCAATGCTATGAGTGCCCAACAGCCTGGCACCTTGAAGAGTACCCTCAAGCACCTCAACCACAACCATTGCAGAGGGCACATCAGAATCAACCCTGCCCTCTAGCCAAGCCGTTGTTAGATCACCTGCTTGCTGGAGGGTGATGACGCGAGATTCATTTTCTTGCGCGGCAACCTCATCATCGAACGCAAAGCCGGTGCCCCTGGCGGGCATGGCTTTTATTGGTTTTGCTTCTGTGTCAGTTGTCAAGACAGCAGAATTTTTCCCGGTGGCATGATAAACCGCAGGAGGAATCCCTGATGCGTCACTCGTGCCGCCTCTCATCTGCTGAGTTAGCCGTGCAAAAGCCTGTGCTTTTAATGCTGCTTCGGTTTGTGCATGAGCAGCAGCTGGATCAAAACTCGGAGCATTAGGCGTATTTGCTGGCACCGACCCATTCTGGTGCGGATTAGGCTTAGCCTCAGGTCTCGCGGCTGGATTCCTCCCGGCCTCGGAAGGAACGGGCATCCGACTACTGAGGGCACCTCTCTCAGCTATCTGGTTGCGACTTCTTTCCATGTCCGCACGCTGCTGCCTTGCTTGTTCTGCCGCTTGCTGTTTTGCTGCCGCCTCACGCTCTGCGGCTTGGCGGTCGATGTCGCTAAACAGGTTTGAAGGTCTGTCTGAGCCCGATTGACTAGGAGCAGGCGGCTCTGCATCTTGAAAGCGTGCCACGGAATCGCCCGCTTGCACCTTTTCAGCCAGCCTCTTGCGCTCTTCTTCTCGCCGCTGGCGCTCAAAGGCGTCTTGCAGGCGAGAGTCTGTAAATTCCCCTGTTCCTGCATCATTAAGCGCAACAGTAGATCGCTGGGCTGATGCTGCAGGCTTGTCACCACCAGAAAAGATATAAAACACCAGCACCACAAAAACCAAGAAAACGGCAGTTAATATCTTTAAGATTCGAGCGCTGCGTTTTTTTCCAGCGCCACCAGGCTTTGCTTTTTCAGTATTTGCATCCCCAGCAGCAGGCTGATCCGGCAGTAAAATATCATTATCAGTGGACATGAGACAGCCTCCGATCCATGCGTACAATTAAGTGATGCTGGCGACCATTGGCGGCTACACTGATAACTCGCGGCGGAGCAGACTTCATGCGAATGGCTCGGTAACCATTAATTGATGAGACTGTCTGGCTTTCAATGGCAATGTTTTGCGGGGTTGCATGAACGGGCAGCCTGAGGTACCAAAAGCCGGTTCCTTCATCTACAAATAGCGCTGCATGAACACCTCCTTCAAGCTGCACTTGATGTATGCCATCATCGGGTGATGGCATTAACGTCCCTGTAACAACCTCCATCAGCATCTGATCGCCTCTGCGTCTCAGATCAGGGCTAGCATATCGGTCTGCCGTTACAACAGCCTGCTCAAGACGACTCACCCAGCCTAGGCGCAGCTCGTTCAGAAGAACCACCTCGGTCTCTCCGTCTGCCGGGACTGTGCGAATAGTGATATTGACAGGGATTCGACTGTCCGCTGTAAGCACAGTTAACGCAGTAGAGCGCATTGGCTTGAGCGCGTGAATGCGCAATCCATCCACGGCCGATTGATCTCCTTTCATGCCCTTGATTTCTCGAACCTCAACCACCGAACCTGCACCTAAGTCGTGGTAACTGATGGACAATGGATCGCCAAACTGATCAGCCAGCATCAGTGTTGACGGAAAATCCCTCATCACCAGAATATCAATGGTCTGGCCTGGCTCCACCATGCGTATTTCACTGCGCGTTGGCGGAGGAGCTGGGTTGTTTCGCGCAGCTTCATACTCTGTAAACATTTCTCGGAAGCGTCGGATTTCCTCTGGGGTCAGTCCATCACCTAACTGCTGCCTGACAGCTTGGTCAAAACCTCCAGCAGCCAAACCCTGTATCAATAGCTGGTCAGCCTCCTGCAGCTGGCCAGAGCTAGATGCGCTGCGTCTTTGCTGGTTGGAGCCTGCAGCACCGCTGTTGCGACCAGCATTGCTTGCTGTGTCGGCCTGCATTCTGCGTTGCTGCCGCTGCTCAAACTCTTGGCGAAGCCTTTCCACTTCAGGGTCAGCCGCGATTTGTGTACCAGGAGCAGGCATTACCATTGCATTCGATGCAGAAGGCACAGGTGTGCGCTCATTGATGCTGGATGTTGCGGCCAGATTTTGCGCTTGCAAAACCAGGCTCTGGGAATCCAGTAAATCCGGCTGCTGCCCATAAGCAATCACAGGGGTAAGCAGACAAGCCATTAGGACTAAGGAAGCCCGCTTTTTTAAGATTCTTTCTGGCAACATGGATCAGCGCCTCTGATTGTTTTGAGTTGAGCCCTGGTCGCCCTGCTCCAGGATGACTCGTGCTTGTTCCGGGGTTAGCAGCTGAACATTGTCGATCAGCAACCCTCTAACGTGCGCATGCGGCGGAACCCGAGCCAAAGTAAATCGGGCAACCGCTGTCTTGTAGCGGATACCCTGTGGGCCATCAAGTCGAATTCTGATTGGCATGTGATACGCCCAAACATAAACATTGAGCCGAGAACTAATGCCTTCACCAAAGACGGTTGGATTACCTTCTGGGATAAGAGTCGCAATCTCATGGCGGTCTTGCATCTCTTTGATAATCCCTGATTGCGACAGGGCATTCATTAGCGCCACCCGACCCGCCGTAGTCATGTACTCCGGTGCGATCCGATCAAAATGCTCACCCACTTTCAGGTATGAAAAATCGAAAAGATCAATGAATGCCCTGGATACAAACTGAGAGCGCGACTGCGCTGATCGATTAGGCTCCGTCAGAGGCTCTACCTCAATGGCTACACCGTCTTCGGTCAGATAAAAGTATTTAATGGCCGGCGCTCTGGACCACCCCGCACCAGCAGCAATAATACTCATAAACAGGGCGGCTGATAGGATGGTGATCATCAGGCTTTTTAGCTGACTGTTGCGAAGCACTGCGACGTAACGCTCCGACATCGTCTGGCCAAGCATTACTGCCTGTGAAACCGTTTCACGGTGTTCAGCTATATCTTTTTCAAGCTGCTGATCTTCAAGATTTGCTGTGCTGGGCATAAGGCAACCTGTATTTGGATTTCATGCCTTCATATTACTGAAAAACATTAGAGCTGCGATTGCAGCTCTAATGTTTTGTGGGGGATTTAAAATATGGGGGGTGATTTTCAGCGTTGCTGCAATCTGTTCGTTGATCCAGCCTGACACCCAGAAAGCAGACCGGCAGTCTGCGATGAGCGCTGTAACAGCTGTTGTGTAAGTCTTGACTGGGTCAAGGCCTTATAACGATGAAGAAATTCCTTGCGAACAAAGGTTTGTAATTCAACTGAGTCACGCAGAGCAACATGCCTCCATCCGCCGAGGTCATTGATCACTTGCGGGATGGTTTGGTCATGGAAGCATGGCATGGGGCCGGCCGGAGATTCGTGCTTTAGTGCCATACACAGCGATTCCCATGCACGGTATTCGTCTTCTTGGTGTTGGCCGCTTAGCCTGGATGCTTCAGCTAGCTCACGGATTTCAGCCAGTTTTGGCATCCAGCGAGATGACAACAGGTGTGCACTAAAAGCCTGGTCAATAATCTCTGGGGGATAGTCACACAAGCCCGCAGTGAAGTTCTGAACCTCATGCGCCATGGCATTAAAATTGTCGCTTGTTACTCGCTGAGCTGGGTCGGCCTTGCCGCGATAGTGAGCCCAAAGGCGATTTAACCAGCCAACAATCACTTCTGCTCTCTGCGTTTGTTCGTTTTTGCTATTCATTGTTCGTATCCGTATAGGCTGTAATTAATGATGCTTCAGGCCGAGCGCAACCTGCAGCAGTCCTTGTGTAGCCATATCCTGGGTGATGCTCATGGCGCTGCAGGTTGCATCCTGTAGGTTCCGCTGCAAAATATCTGCTTTAAGTAGAATGTTGAGGGTCATCTTTGACCCCTGCCCTGCATATCGACCTGTACCTGTATGCCATTCATTCACCGCAGCGGATTGGAAGCTCTGCCGTATCTGATCTTTGCTGTATCCCATCTGCAAAGCCTGAATGATCATCTGTCGCTGCCCTTGGTCGGGGTGGGTTGCCGGGCTGTCGGATATTGCCGCCCATTCCTTAAAAACATCAGCAATATCAGAGTCCATTCCATCTAGATATTCAGCTCCTTGACCCACCCCGGCTCCTTGCAGTATTGATCGAGCACTCAAGAGCTGCTGAAGTCGGTCGGCAGACATCAGAAAACCTAATGTCATCCGGCTTTCATGACCTGCAAACCATGGGTCTTGTGAGGCTTTTTGTATGGCAAGAGTCAGCTGGCTTGCTGTATAGCCATTTTTCAGTGGTGCCAGTATTTTCTGGATCTGACCAGCATCTGGATGCTGTGCAGGATTGTTCGTGACGGCTCTCCAGGCATAAAAAACCTGCTTTACTGTCTCTATGTCACCAGCGCCAATTGACGATGCCGATGTATCTACAGGGCTTGATCTGCTCAAGAAGTTTCGCAAATACATATTAAGCCCTGCGACTGTTTTTCTGCGATGCCCAGGCAAGGCGTTATTGATTTGAATCGCCTTTGCTATTTGAGATTGAACGCTCAGGGTTGAAAATTCCTTTTGAAGCTTATCAATGAAAGAGTCACCAATCAAAACAGTCTCGCCAGACCGGCTGACAAACTCCAAATCCTTCAGTCGTGTCACTTCACGGTCAAACGTAGGCATCTGCTTGATGCCCTCTGCTGTCATAACACAGGTGCCCGTTGGGAGCTTTTTTGCGTAATGCTGATACACCTTCTGAACCGCTGCTGGCTCCATCCCGAGCGCTGCATAACCGGTGATCAAACGATTGATCTCCTCTCTGGCCTGTACTGATTTTTCTTGATTGAGGTGCGGATACACCTCATTAATGTAAAAATCCATCAGCTTTGTTGAGTAGAAGTACATCCTGCCTCTCGACAAGGTGAGCGTTATCAATCCGCGCTGCTCCAATAATTGAGGGTAGCTCCCCAAAAGATCCGCATGGTCGCTCAGGACACCAAACCCATAAGGGTAAGCCAGTATCAGAACACTCATTGAAGGAATATCCTGTCTTGGTGTGCCTGTCAGTCGAATCAATTTCTGCATAATCTGAGTGCTTAACATAAAAAGTCCTTGAGCTGTGGTTGTTGTGCCTTAAACCTGCATGCTAGCCAAAAAACTGAGGGTTGCAGGTTATCCGATTTAGATATAGATTAACCTGTATAGAGATTAGCAGCAACAGCGTCAGCCGGTGTCGGGACGACTAAAGAGTCAAGGACAAAATTCATGGCTATAAAGAGAAACAACCCGTTATCTGGAGTGATTAACCATGAATTTAAAGCCGCAGTCTGACCGTCCAGACATTGATTACGAACATTGCCAGACACTGGCATTAGCGCTCATCAATCGCGCTGTAATGGATCTAAACAGCCCAGACAGTAAGATTCGTCAGGATGCAGAGATGTTTCTGGAGCCCGGCAGCGCCATGCTCCACTACTATGTGAGCATGATTGCGAATGAGTCCAGTGCTGAATATTTGATTGATATGCTTCGTGAACACAGCCAGCCTGGATCGACTGATGCTGAAATTGTGAAGCAGCGTACTCAATTCGGAAACCGATTGGCACAGCTGATTAATGCTGGGCCTGCTGTTTTTGATCCTAATGCTGGCAATCCTACGTCAACACAGTCAGAAAGCGCCACCTTTAACCTTTAAAGAAGGAAGTGAAAATGAGCCAACCCAACTTTAATGAAATGATCAGCCACCCAGCGCTGAGTGCCAGCGACAAGGTGATCTTGAATCTGTATGTTCGGATGGATAATCCAGAGCATGACGGCCAGGTATTTGAACCTGAGCTGTCAACCATCCTGCGCAAAATGCGCACCCCAAATCCAGCGGTACTCTAATCATCCCTCCCCTTGCCGCTGACCCTGTGCCAGCGGCTTTTTTCTTTTTAGAGATCCCTGATGGACACCCTACAAACAGACCTTTTTGCTGACGATCTGCTGACCGATGATCATTCATCCTCTGCATTGGAAGGTTACGCCATTGCTGAGGATGAGGAAATACAGTCCGTCTACCGCACAATTACCAGCCAGTGGTCACCAACGAATACATCTAATCAACCCCTGGTGATCGAGCATCCTCTACCTTCATGCGGTGACGACTCTCGATTTTTACCCTGGGTTTTGGCTCGATCATGCATCTTCACCTCGCTGGCTGACAAAGATTTTGCCAGTCTTGCAAAGCGCTCAAAAGACAAAAGTATCACCTTCCTGGATGCCAAAACCATTGCTGCAGGAAAGGATAAGGAGGGAGGAGCAGCTCTGATGCGGCCTTGGCGCTTCGAAAGTGAAGTGGCTTTATGGGGCAATGGCAGCATTCGAGCCACAGGCCCTGTGCTTGGGCAAACCGAACTGAAGGTGTTAATGCATCTGTTGTGGCTAGGTCGAGCGAACGGGCAACCGGGTGATAGTGACTTTACATCACATCCGGATGAAGGCTACATCCGCTTTAGTCTGAATCAATTATGCGGCATGCTCGGGAAGCAAAAAAGCTTCAAAGATCGGCAGCGGATCAAAGAAGCCATGTACTGCATGACCAAGGTATCATTAAACATCGTGCACAACGGCAACCGGTTTAATGGAGCGCTGATCAGTGAATTCCTTCAGCACTCTGATCAGGATCGCTGCATCATCAAAGTCCCTAAAAGTATTGCCAAGCTATTCATGCCGGTACAAGCGGCAGATGCAGAATCACCCGTCAGCCCAGCCGTAACAAAATCGCAGGCTGGCAGCTACTCCAAAATACCAACCCGCTACCTGAATACAGTGCGTTCAGCTCGAGCCAGCTGGCTAATTAACTTTTTGATCAGTCATGATTTAGAGCGGTTCAATATGTTCAGTGAAAGCCAGCTGCTTGAATCCATGGGGCTTAAAATGGATGAACTCTCACCCAAGGCCAAAAGGGATATCCGGCATCGTTTAAAAAAGGATTTCACAGACCTGATTAAGATTGGCGTAATAAAGCAGTATAAGTACGATGTTGTAAATGAGCGATTCCAGGTTTATCCCTGACCTGACCAAAAAAACCTCCAAAAGGAGGTTTTTTTGAATTAAGCGTAAATCAGCGCTGATCCGTCCTGCATGTAAATCGCTGCCACTCGTAGCCAGCCTCACCGTCAAACCTGAATCCGTAGCGCAAATTACCTTCCAGGTCGCGGTAGGTATAAGTGGTAGGCCTCATGGACTCAGCATATACGTGCATGACCGCACCCTCAGGTAGATTCTCCATAAGTCGCTCCTGCTCTGCATCAATCTGTTCTGGGGTCATTCCTTCATAGCTTACGACTTGGGCTGCTGACTCTGCGTCATTACCTCCAACTGGGAAAGCAATGGCTCGGATCATTTGTCCTTCATAATACAGCGGATAAATCTGATCATCATTCTGATGATAGCTCACAGGTCTTCCGATATGAGCAAACGGATTGCTGTTGGCTGTGCTTGTTTTATAACCGGTCATTTTGGTGACCAGGTGCCTTGGATTGTCGTACAGCATAAAGAGCCCTGACACTGCATCGGGAGTCCCTCCTAAAGCAGTCTTGGTATTGGCTCGATCAAGACACCAGAAAACAGCGCTACGGGGTGTGTTGCGCTCCCCAGAAGACAAAGGGAGCGCAATGTCTTCTTCAGCATTCCAGCTTAGCCCATATTCATCGGTGTTATCTACCATGGATGTGATTGCATCGCGAGCATTTACCCAGGTTTTATGCGCCGGATCTTCAAAAATAGAAGCATAAGCCGAGGCAAGTGCCAATTCTGCGTTACCTAGTGCATCAAACCCTTGTCCTGCGTAATACATGACCTTTTGATGCCCTGCCCCGCTGCGCATTGCGCTTAATGCATCAGTCAGAGGCACCTTTGCGGGATCCTGAATAAGCAAATCGTAGGCAGCCAGAGATACAGTTAAGCCGAAGCGCGTTGCCTCAGTCATGGTGTCTTTAACGGCCTGATCAATAAGATCAAGATAAAAAGCCGTTTGAGGCGAAGGAGGATTTTCTTCAATGTTCCTGCGTAGTGTGTTTATCTCACGGAAATCACTTGGCCTGTAATTCAGTAAAATCTCGAATAGCTTAGGCTCAACCCAATTCATCGGGATCCCCGAAATACCCTCCAATAGAATCTGCAAATACCCATTGTTACGCAGCTCATTCAGCTTTTGATTGAGCATGAATACACGAATTTTCTCAATTTCCCTTCGGCTCACACGGCGATTTGGTTGAGAGCTGTTGCTGTTTATTTGGCTGATCAAGTTGCGTCTAGCGGCGCGTTCGCTGCTCATACTGGTGTTCTGGGCTGCAAGGAAATCCTGCTCAAGCAAAGACTGATCAAGAAGCCTTGAGAAGTCGGCGATCTGCGCCATAATGACCTCAATTTGCCCTGCGCAAGAAGCAATCTCACGGTTTTCCAGGGATATGGCTTGATTTACAGCATCGCCCCCTCGCTGCAAGGCGGGAATGGTCAACGATCGAACCATGGAGGAGTAATCTGCTGCGCTTGTCAGCAAATGCAGATTTTGAGAAAACTTTTCATGACTGGCAATCGTGCCGAGAAGCGGGTGCTGCAAAGTGAGATTGGCAAAATCAACCAGACGTGTCAGCGCGCCAGAATGCTCAAACAGATCTCCGCCAAACGAATAGCGATCAACGACCTGATCAAGGCTTGATGATGCTCTGCCTGTTTTGACACTGTCAGCTTCAGCTAAGAGGATCATGCTGAGCTGATCGCGGAGCGTGAGCCGACCTTGCATGGCGCTTTCTGCTAAACTCAGATGCCAGCCATTCAGGGTGGCCGTTCTTTCGCGAAGCGCTTGCAGTAATTGATTTTCACGGATCAAGCGCGCTCGGCTCTGACTCTCAGGCATATGATGGAGATCGAGAGCATTCACCCTGTCAATTAGATCAAAAAGCTCAGCATCAAACAGGTCAGATGATCTGCCGATCAGCTGATCCATTGCCAGAGCCAGCTCGCCCGATCTCTGATAGCCTTGATGCAGCTTGCGAATAAAATCGGAGCGCGTTTTTAGCCCGTGATCATACAATGCCTCAAGATCCATCGCAGCCATGTGCGCCTCTGCACCTTGAACATAGCGATCAATATCGATCTGGCAGGCAATATTGTCAGGCATTTGATCTTTGAGCAGCAAGGAGGCACGAGAAGGCATTTGGCGAACCATAGAAACAGCCAGCTGATGGAGTTGACTGGCATAACGAACCTCATGACGCCTGGCAATGATGCCACGTTGACTCCAGTCCAAAGCCAGCGGAGCAAAAGATTCCCGCCACCGAGTATCGAGGGCTTGTATCTTCAGCCCAGAGTCCAGTGTGTTTTTAATCCCGCTAGAAGAGCCTGAAGCTACAGCAGCCGGTGAGCCAGCAGCTAGCGCAAAACCCAATGCCAAAAGACTAGCTGATAGCGCAGAAGGCTTGAATTTTTTGGTTTGTTGCTCTTTAGGCATTGCTTGACCCCTGCACTCCAGTTTTTTGCTATACGAGATAACTTGTTCGCATTCTAGCATCAGAATGCTGGCTTGAGGCATTCTTTCATCACGCGGAGCTCACTGCAACCGCTTAGTCATTTTCACTCACTCGCGCCTTATCCTTGGGTTTAATATCCTTATATCCTTGGTTTTATCCTTATATCCTTAAGGGCTCCGCAAGCCCTGCACTGCAAGGGCTACAGAGGTGGCGCGTCGCTGAAAATCACCCCCTTTGTCGCTGAAAATCACCCCCCTGCGTCGCTGAAAATCACCCCCTTTGTCGCTGAAAATCACCCCCCTGCGTCGCTGA
>NZ_JACUUA010000042.1 GCF_014859565.1 Marinospirillum sp.
CTAGCTAGATGGCTCGACTCTTGGCAGAATAGCGCCTGCACCCTGTTAATCATCTGGTGGAACCTACATGCCTGATCGTAAAGAGCCTCGTCTGGAAATTGATCCAGTCAAGCCTACAGCTCCATCAGTAGAGCGCCCTGCATCAACTGCAACCGCCAGAGCCAGACCGGAAATGCCCGCTCGACCAACTTCAGCAATCTCACCAGCAAAAGCAAAAGCAACACCAGCACCAGCACCAGCACCAGCACCAGCACACCCGATATCGTCTGAAAGACCAGCTGTTCATGCAAAACCAGAAGCTCCCGCCAAACCAATCAGTGAGACACCTTTGCGTCATCAGCCTGTTGAGCCTGCGTACAGAAGTGAACGGGCAGGCAGCCATGGCAAGCCCGCTGATTCGGGTGGCTCCGGTGGTTCGGGTGGCCATTATCCTGCAAACCTTGAACCAAATGGTTCAGGTTCCGGTGGATCGCATCTGCTGGTGGGGTTTGCCTTACTATTGGCGCTGGCAGGACTGATTTTTGGTGGCTGGCAATACATGCATGTCGACAAACAACAGCAGTCCATACAGGCGCTGGCTGATCGTGTGCAGGAGTTAGAAATCAGGCTCTCAGCGACAGGTCAGAACTTATCTGAGGCAGGCAATACTTTCAGCGAGCAGCTCAAGACAGCCAATGAAAAGCTCAAGTGGGCTGATGATGAAATCAACAAACTCTGGCGTCTTGCAAATAATCAGATACGCCCGAACATTAGAGGGTTACAGGAACAGACAAAGGGGCTGGATGAGCGCCTGAGTCGTGCTGAGCGTCAATCCACTGAAGTGGCAAACCTGGCTCGCAGCGCCAATGACAAAGCAACGGAAGCTGCTCGCAACCTGCAACTTCAGACGGAAGTGATCAAAAAAGACCTTGCCGCGGTGGGGCAACGCCTAACAGAAGTGACACTGGCGACCAGCACGCTGGATCAGCGTCTGCGCAATCAGGAGACCAGCACACGGGATCAGCACCTGCGCAATCAGGATCAGAGCAGCAAAGTGACCACCCTGACGCAAAAAGTGGAGCAACTGGAACAGCGTGTTTCCAGAAGCAGCATCACGCCGGAGCTACAGAAGAAGATGGCAGAACAGGAAGAAATTCTGGCCTCGCTGGAAGCCAGCCGCAGCCAACTGGTCAGTCGTGTGACCCGTTTGATGGAGGATGTGCAGGTGTTACAACAGGCGCGTTAGGACGCTGCAATAAAACTTGGTATCATAGCCCGCTGAAATGGAAACTGATTAACTTTTCAATCAATCTTGAGGTCGTGTTTTGACAAATTCGCCTGCTGCATCGTCCCGATCCAGAAACGCTCCTACCAAACGTCGCCGCCGCAGAAACAGCGGTAGTAACCGCTCTGCATCAGCTCCGGCTGCTGCACCTCAGGCCACTGCAACACCGGCTGGCCAGCAGCCGTTGACTGTTGCATCTATTCAGCAACAACGGCGTGAAAAAGCCGCAGCAGCCATGGGTGACTGGACACTGGATCAGCATCCGGTGGACGTGGTGGAGGGTAAGGTACGTTTTCAGGATTTTGATCTACCTTTACCCTTGCAGCGCTCCATCAGTGAGCAGGGTTTCAGCTACTGCACACCCATTCAGTCTCAGTCCTTGCTTTACACCCTGCATGGGGTGGATCTGATTGGCAAGGCACAAACCGGCACAGGTAAAACCGCCGCGTTTCTAATTGCCATCCTCACTTACCTGATGGAAGAAGAAGTACCGGAAGGTCAGAAGGTGGGTGCACCTCGTGCTTTGATTCTGGCACCCACTCGTGAGCTGGTGCTTCAGATCTGCAAGGATGCTGAAGAGTTGATGCGTTACACCCCCTTCAAGCTGTTGTCGGTGGTGGGTGGTATGGATTACATGAAGCAGCGGGATCAGCTGCGTGGTGAACCCATCGACCTGCTGGTGGCCACTCCCGGCCGTCTGCTGGATTTCCACAGCAAACGGGATGTGGATCTGCGTGAAGTGGAGGTGTTGGTGCTGGATGAAGCCGACCGGATGCTGGACATGGGTTTTATCCCGGACGTGAAGCGTATCATCCGTGCCACTCCGCCTAAAGAAAAGCGTCAGACCATGCTTTTTTCTGCCACTTTCACTCAGGATATTCTGAGTCTGGCCAGTCAGTGGACACTTAACCCGCAGCGGGTTGAAATTGCCACCAAAATCCAGGCGTCAGACAACATCACTCAGCATGCCTTTCTGGTGCCAGACAGTGACAAGATTCGCCTGCTCACCAAGCTGATTCAGCACTGGGGACTAACCAAAGTAATGGTGTTCTCCAATCGTCGGGATTCTACCCGCCGCGTGTATGAGACCCTGAAAAGATCAGGCATTAATGTTGATATGTTGTCTGGTGAAGTGGAGCAGAAAAAACGCATTGCCACACTGGAAAACTTCCGTGCTGGTCGTACCGAAGTGTTGATTGCTACTGATGTGGCTGGTCGTGGTATCCATATTGATGATGTCAGCCATGTTATCAACTTCAACCTGCCGGAAGACCCTCAGGATTACGTACACCGTATTGGCCGCACGGGTCGTGCTGGTGCGCTGGGCACTTCCATCAGTTTTATCGGTGAAGAAGATGCTTTTGCCCTGCCAGCGATTGAAGCGCTGACCAAAACCAAATTGCCTTGTGTATATCCACCGGATGAGCTGCTGCAAAACAACGCATGAACCCGGAATGGCAGGCACAGATCCAGCAGGCGTATCGAGACTTTCTGACCGGTCGGGAAGTCCGTGCACGCAAGGGTCAGGCGCACATGATTGCCGATATTGCCAAAAGCTTTGCGGCGATTGAGGAAAACGAAGAAGGACGCCGCAAAAGCCAGCAGCACCTGCTGGCGATTGAAGCCGGTACCGGTACAGGTAAAACCCTGGCTTACCTGCTGGCAACCCTGCCGGTGGCTCAGGCGCGTAACAAGCGCCTGATTATTTCTACCGCCACCATTGCGTTGCAGGAACAGCTCTTGCTGCGTGATCTGCCGGATCTGAAAAAACACACCTCGCTGGAGTTTAACTATGCTCTAGCCAAAGGCCGTGGACGTTATGTTTGTACCGCTCAGTTGATCAAAGCCATGGGTGATCAACCCACTGCCGATGATGATTCCACGCTGGATCTGTTCCAGGCCGAACTAATGCAACAAAGCAGCGGCACGGATGCCGGTCGCATTCAGCAACTGGCAGCAGACTTTTCTGCTGGAAGTTGGAACGGTGACCGGGACAGTTTAAAAGAACCCCTGGTCAACGGCATCTGGGATCGCCTGACTACCGATCATCAGCGTTGCACCAACCGTCGCTGCCCTCACTTTAATGGTGCCTGTGCCTTTTTTAATGCCCGCCGAGAGCTGGAACAAGCCGATATTATTGTTGCCAACCATGATCTGGTGCTGGCGGATCTGGCTCTGGGTGGTGGTGTGATTCTGCCCGCACCCGATCAGACCTATTATGTGTTTGATGAAGCCCACCATCTGCCGGATAAAGCCATCAACCACTTTGCCGCCAGCTTCCGTTTTAACACCTCATTAAGCTGGTTACGCCTGTTGCGTAAATCTCAGCCGGATCTGCTGAAATCACTGGGTGCCAGCCCCACCGCTGCTCGTTTGCTGGATCAACTGGCCGTGCCCTTGAGTCATCTGGAGCAGGATCTGGGAGTGCTCTATGGTCAGCTGCATGAAATGGGGCGCTTTACTGCCGAGGGCGGGCAGGAGGTTTTCCGCTGGGAACAGGGGTTGTTGCCGGAAGGTTTGTTGCAGTTTTCTGAACAGCTGGTGTTGCACTTTGCGACGATGAGTCGATTGCTGGAAGGTCTGGTTAATCTACTCAAAGAAGCTCAGGACCCGGAAAAAACCTCAACCCTGGATGCAAATCTGGCCGCTGAGTGGCAACCGATGCTGGCACTGTTGCATGCCCGTGCGCTGGCCGCGCATCAGCTCTGGAGTCTGTGTGCCCAGAAAGATCCTGCTGGCAAACCACCATTGGCTCGCTGGATGACTCGCCACCGCTTGCACGAGGGGGATGAAGAGCTGGAGGTTTCGGCCAGCCCGGTCACGGCTGCCGGGGATCTGGCTTATCGTCTCTGGTCACGCTGTTTTGGTGCCACCCTGACTTCCGCCACCCTTACTGCGCTGGGCAAGTTTGATCGTCTGCGGCAACGCTGCGGGCTGGATACAGATACGCTCTGTAAAAGTTATGCCAGCCCGTTTGATTATGCTCGTCTCGGGGTGCTGGAAGTGCCACGTCAGGCTTGTGACCCCTCGCAGGCGCAACAGCATACCGATGCCATCATTGATTACATGCAGGAGCATCTGGATCACCCCGCTGCCGCAGTGCTGGTGTTGTTCAGTTCACGCAGGCAGATGAATGAAGTTTATGACGGTTTACCCAGTCAATTAAAACGGGTGACTCTGACTCAGGATGCCTTGTCCAAAAACCGCCTGATCGAAAAACACCGGCAACGTATTGATGACAACAAACCTGCCATTATTTTTGGTTTAGCATCCCTGGCAGAAGGTATTGATCTACCAGGCAAATACCTGACCCATGTGGTGATTGTACGCCTGCCTTTTTCGACTCCCGATGACCCAGTGGAAGCCGCTTTGGCGGAGTGGATTGAATCGACTGGTGGTAACGCCTTTATGCAGATCAGTGTGCCGGACGCCAGCATCCGACTGGTGCAGGCTTGTGGGCGTTTAATCCGTACCGAGCAGGATGAAGGGCGTGTAACCCTGCTGGATCAGCGAATTCTGACCAAGCGTTATGGCGCACAGCTACTGAACAGCCTGCCACCCTTTCGCAGAGAATTCAGTCGCTTAGGCTGAATTTATCAACGGAACATTCAATTTTGTAACATCGGGTAACGCTTTATGTTTAAATGGCTTTAAATCAGCCACGGATTTGATTTATGCTTGGCTTATCTTCAGTTCCATAAACGAGTGAGTCACCAAGGATATGACCATCCGATACCCCTTGTTTCACTTTGTCCGATCCCTGTTGCTGGTGCTGCTTTTGTTACTGGCGGGTTCGTTTGCCCATGCTTCGGAGAAAATCATCATTCAACTGAAATGGTTACACCAGTTTCAGTTTGCCGGTTATTACGCTGCACTGGATCAGGGTTTTTTTGCTGCTGAAGGTTTGGATGTGGAGCTGCGCGAAAAGGATATGTCACGCAGTAATATTGAGCAGGTGTTGATGGGTGAGGCTCAATACAGCATTGCCGACTCCATTCTCTTACAGCACCACGCCAATGGTCGAGATGTGGTGCTGGTGGCACCGATTCTGCAACACTCACCCAATGTGCTGATGACACTACGCTCTACAGGCATTCGCAGTTCAAGAGATCTAGTCGGTCGGCGGCTGGCTTTTTATGATAACGACACCAATGGTATTGCCATTCTGGCAATGCTGGCGGAGCAAGGTGTGTTGAAAGATGGACTGCAGCGGCTACCCTGGACGGATCGGTTGGAAAAACTCATATCTGGCGACATAGAAGCAGTAGCCGCTTACAGCACCAATGAACCTTTTCGGCTGCGTGAGATGGGTTATCAGGTCGATGTGATAGATCCAAAACACTACGGCATGGATTTTTACGGAGATATTTTTTTCACCAGCGCAACTGAGGCACGGGACAACCCACAGCGGGTGGATGCCATGCGCCGCGCGGTGATACGTGGCTGGCATTATGCTCTGGATCACAAAGAGGAAATGGTGGATCTGATACTGCGTGACTATAATACCCAGCAAAAATCCCGTGAAGCCCTGCTGAGTGAAGCTTATGGATTGGAGCAATTGATTTCCCGACACACCATTGAGCTGGGCAAGCTGGATGAAGGGCGTGTGCAATTTATGCTGGAACAACTGGCAAAACACCAGATAGTTGTTCCAAGTGGGCGAGATGTAGATGCACTGGTTTTTGCAACACGCCGTACTTATGACCTGAATCTGACACAGGAAGAAGAAGCCTTTCTGCAGCAGTTGCCAGCATTAAAAGTGGGTGTAGATAATAACTGGCCGCCCTTTGAGTTCCTTGATTCCGGTAACCAAAGCCTGCAGGGTATCAGCAGGGATTATCTGCTGCTTTTATCCGAGCGGCTGGGTGTGGAGTTTGATATTCAGCATCACTCAGGCTGGGCAGAAGTCATGGAAGATGCTCGTCAGGGCAAGCTGGATTTATTGTCTGCTGCATCTCCCACACCGGATCGTCGTAGCTATCTCAACTTCACTCAATCTTATGTGCGCTCACCCATGGTGATAGTCACGGATAGGGATGTGGACTTTATTGCCAGCATGGATCAGCTGCAAGGTAAAAAGGTTGCCGTGGTGAAAGATTATGCCTCTCATGAAATACTGCAGAACAACTTTCCGCTGTTGCAGCTGAAATTTAAACAATCAGCATTGCAGGGTTTGCGGGCAGTAGCCTCCGGTGAGGTTGATGCATTTGTTGATAATCTAGCGGTGGCCAGTTATCTGATTCGATCAGAAGGTCTGGCAAACCTGAAGGTTTCCGGGCAGACCCCTTATTCTTTTGATCTGGCGCTGGGGTTGCGTAATGACTCCCCTTTGTTGTTATCGGTGATGGAAAAAGCGCTGGCCAGCATCAGTCAGCAAGAACATGCTGAAATTTATGATCGCTGGGTCAGAGTGCCCATGCCTGAAGGATTTCCCTGGGCACGGGTATTGCCGGTAATGCTGGGATTGCTGTTGTTATTATTGTTGCTGGGTTTGTACACCCTGCATTTGGCGCAGCTGAATCTGCGAATCCGGAGTTTTAACGAACGCCTGCAGGATGCAGAAAAACAGCTGCTGGAAAAAAATGCCCAGCTTGAGCAGTTATCCATTACCGACAAGTTAACCGGCATTTACAACCGCCATCACCTGGATAAGGTGTTGCTGGAGCAGCTGGCGCTTTCAAAACGCCACCAGCGACCACTGGCTGTTGTGCTGTTTGATCTGGACTACTTCAAGGAACTGAATGACAACCACGGGCATCAGATGGGCGATCGGGTCTTGCAGGATTTTGCTGAGCTGGTTAAAAATTCAGTGCGAGTTTCTGATGTGTTTGGTCGCTGGGGTGGTGAGGAGTTTTTATTAATCTGCCCGGAAGCCACGCTGCAACAGGCAATAGGTGTGGCTGATAAAATTCGTAGCAAGCTGGAACAGCATGAGTTTGAAGGGGGTGTCCGACAGCGGGTCAGCGCTGGGGTAATGGTCTTGTCCGAAGGTATGACCGTGGATCAACTCCTCTCTGCGGTGGACAAACAGTTGTACATCGCCAAGGAATCCGGTCGTAATCAAGTGGTGGGATGAGTGCCTTCCCTGGCACTGATGGTATCAAGTGCGGAACTGACTGACCTGATGATTCAGGGTTTCAGCCAAGGAAGCGAGGTCTTCACTGGCCTGGGTGGTATGGGTTGCACCATCAGCCGTTTGAGCTGAAAGATCGTTAATGTTCACCACATTACGATTGATTTCATCAGCAACAGCTGCCTGTTGTTCTGCCGCGCTGGCAATCTGAAGATTCATATCTGCAATACGATGAATGGCTTCTGCAACCTGATCCAGTGATATGGAGGTCTCTTTTGCATGGTGAACAGTTGTAGCGGCTTGGGAGCGACTGTTGGCCATGGCACGGTAAGAGTCTTCTGCTTCTGTAACCAGACGATCTATCATACTGCGGATCTGTACGGTACTTTCCTGCGTGCGGGCTGCCAGATTACGTACTTCATCTGCCACCACGGCAAATCCTCGACCATGCTCACCGGCTATTGTTTTTATGTAAAACTGGCGGCGAATTATGCGGTGAACTGTACCAACACTCCAGCTGAATACCATGATAAAATGTAACTTATTGTTTTCTTATACAAGAGGTGGGCATGAGTTTTTCTTCAAGCCTGAATCCAGGGATATTGGGTTGGCTGGCGTGGATTATTTATCTGGGTTTTCTGCTGCCGGCGCTCTGGCAGGTGCCCTGGTCGATTCTGTTACGGGAAAAAGGCTTGCAGCACCTGTTTTTGGGCAGTGTAGTGCTGGTGACTTTTTTATGGCAGTTAAGGGCAGGCATCACTCCAGCTGTTTCTATTCATCTGCTGCTGGCAACCACTCTGACCCTGATGTTTTATTGGCCGATGGCATTACTAGCGACTAGTATTGCCTTGCTGGGTGTGACACTGACCGGTAAAGCCAGCTGGGATATGTTTGGTTTAAATGCGCTGGTGGCTTGTGTGCTGCCGGTGTTTATCAGTCACTGGGTCTGGCGCTGGGTGGAACAAAAGCTACCCGCCAATTTTTTTATTTTTGTGCTGATCGCCGGTGGTGTGGGAGCGATGCTGGCGACCCTTTCATCTGGTCTGGCGGTGATTGGCATCAGCTGGTTTTATGCCACACCCTATGTATTCAGCCACCTCTCCAGTGATTATTTTTTGTTTTTACCCCTGACACTACCACCGGAGTCCGTGGTGAATGGCATGATCATCACTGGACTGGTCGCTTATTTGCCCGATTGGGTGCGGGCGTTTGATCCAAAAAAATACCTTGATGAGTCTTAACGCCTGACAGGGCGTTTCTGTAGTTTGCGTTGCAGTGTGCGGCGGTGCATACCCAGCGCTCTGGCGGTTGCCGAGATATTACCATCGTGTTCACGTAACACTTTCTGAATGTGCTCCCAGGTGAGCCGGTTGACCGACATGGGTTGTTCAGCAACGGGTACATCCGGATCACCTTCCTGCTTTTGAAAAGCAGCTAGAATCTCATCCGCATCGGCTGGTTTGCACAGGTAGTTAACCGCACCCAGTTTAATGGCTTCTACTGCGGTGGCAATGCTGGAATAACCGGTCAGCACTACAATTTTTGACTGGGGTGAAGATTCCACCAGCTGTGGCAGAAGATTCAGTCCGGAGCTGCCTTCCAGCTTCAGATCCAGGGTGATGTAATCCGGCTCAAACTCCTGAGCCTTGATGAGTGCTTGGTTCTCATCAGTGGCCTGAGTCACTTCGTAGCCTCGCTTGCTGAATGCCCGCTGCAGCACCTGACCAAATACTTCATCGTCATCAACAATCAAAATCCGCAGTTGCTCATCCTGTTGTTCTTCAACACTCATGGCGATTATTTCTCCTGACTGGTGGATTTCAGTGATGGGGATAACACCGGAACCCTGACTTCAGTCAAGGTTCCGCCCTGACTATGATTATACAGACGCACGGTTCCGCCGAGGCGGTTTATCGTCGCATGGGTCAGAAACAGCCCCAAACCCAGCCCTTTACTTTTGGTGGAAATAAAGGTTTGACCCAGGCGTTCGGCAATATCCATTGGAATGCCTTTGCCCTGATCATGAATTTCTATTTGTGCTTCCTGGCGGTTCCAGTCGAGTGAAACCATGACCGGTTCACGGCTGGCATCAGCAGCATTGTTTAACAGGTTGATCAAGGCCTGCTGCAGGGTAATGTCATCAGGAATCCAGGGTTCATTCTTGTGTTCATCCGGCCAGTGAATACAGTAACGTACATCCGGGCGCAGTACTTCCCAGTGCTCCAGTACCGCTTTAAAAAAGGTTTTGATGGGTTTGCTTTCCGGATTCAGCAGGCGACTGCGGTCGGCATTACTGACCAGTGATTGCAGGGTCACCTTGCAGGTGTCCACCTGACGCCGCAATAAGGCAAGATCTGCTGCCAGCGCGGGGTTATCCGTGTGCTCGTTGGATAGCTCTTTTAACATCACCGCCATGGTGGACAGGGGTGTGCCCAGCTCATGTGCTGTGCCCGCGGCTTGAGTCGCCACGGCCATGATCTGTTCATCACGCAGGGCGCGTTCGCGGGTATTGGACAGGTCAGCATCCCGTTTACGCAGGGATTGCGCCATCTTGAATACAAACACCGTAATCAGACTGGTGCTGAGCACAAAGTTGGCCCACATGCCCAGCAGATGCAGGTTAAAACGGCTGTCGTGTTCCATTTGGGTTAGCTGCGGTACTGGGTGATGAAAGATCATCAGCAAGGGATAAGCCAACAGAATATAACCGGCAATGATCCAGGTGAAACGCCAGGGCAGGGTGGCAGCAGAAATGGTGAGGGGCACCAGAAAATAGGAAATAAAAGGATTGTTGGCACCGCCGGTGAAATAAAACAGCAGACTTAAACCCACCACATCCGCCAGCAGGTGCAGCAGGTATTCCCGGTCCACCACGGGACGTGGCCAGCTCAACCGCCACCAGGTCAACAAATTGATCAGTGCCATGCTCATGATCACGGAAAATACCGCGACCACATTCAGCTGGAAGTTGACCACCTCCAAACCAAAAATGATTCCGCCAAGAAAACCAGTCCAGGTGATGCCCCGCACCAGTGTCAGGCGCATCAGGTTGCGGCCTGGGGTGGATAATGGAAGTGGTTGGGGTGGATTAGGTTCGTGCAACATCTTGCTCCCTGGAGTTGAACGCAGAGTGTACGGCAAAATGGGATTGGAAAAAATATTGACCTGCATCAGCTACAGATCAATCGAGCTTAATTCTGCTTGCAAAATTCGCTGCTTCACTGAACTGAAAAGACGCATCAACTCTTCTTCTAAAATCCGACCTTTTCAGGTCGGGCTTTAGAAGGTAGCCAGTCAAGCAGATCAGTTAATCAGTGGCACCAAAATAGTTTTCGGCGATGGCTCCATGTACTTGGTTAAAGCCAATTTGTAGTTCGTCCACAAACAGGTGCAGTTGTTCCGGTTCTGCAGCCAGGCTTTCCACGTCGGCGGCGATGAGTAGTTTCACCAGGTCGTCTACTACTTGTTGTACCCGATCATGGCGTGGCAGGGCTTCCAGTACGTCCACCATTTCACGCAGGTTGCAGGCTACAGCACGGGGGAAGGCTTTGTCCTGCAACAAAAAGCGCAGTACATCCGGGCCTTTCACTCGCAGCCGTACTTGCTGGCGGTACATCTGGTAACCGGTCAGGGATTTTAAAACACTCATCCACTGCAAGTTTTCAAAGGGTGTCAGTTCTTCCGGTGAGCGTGGCAGCAGGTTGGCCGAGCGCACGTCGATGATGCGGGTGGTCATGTCTGCCCGTTCCAGCTGACGACCCAGAAACAGGAAGGTACGCACTTGGGTGTAGCTGAGTGATCCTTCAATCAGGCCGTTTACCGTCTGGCAGCTGCGGATGACCCGCTTTAAAAAAGCATCACGATTACGCGAGTTGATGCCTGCCTGCACTTGCCGGTCGGTATCCAGGTACAGCTGGTTGATTTCTTCCCAGATTTCGCGCGGCATGATATCCCGTGTGGTGCGCAGGTTTTCACGGGCACCGGCCAGGGATGAAATGATGGAACCGGCATAACGCCGATCACCACACAAGAAATGGAGTACGCTGGCTTCATTACGCTGTTCGTAATGTTCATCAAACAGTTCTTCACAGCCGGTGATGGTCACCAGTGAATCCCAGCCCAGATTGGTCGCGCGTGGGAAGTCCAGCAGCAGGTGGGTGTTCACACTGATCAGGCGTGCGGTGTCTTCGGCACGTTCCAGATAACGCGCCAGCCAGTAAATGTTTTCAGCTACACGGGATAACATAATTAAGCCCCCTTCCCTGACTGAGACTGAGATTGTGACTGCTGCCCAGTTGCAGCACCGGTTTCGGGTGTATCAATATCCATGATCCAGGTGTCTTTACTGCCACCACCCTGGGAGGAGTTGACCACCAGTGAGCCTTTGGTCAGAGCCACGCGGGTTAAACCCCCGGTGGTGACATAGGTTTGTTCACCGGACAGGATAAAAGGCCGTAAATCAACATGGCGGGATTCCACCACACCATCACACAGGGTTGGGGTAGTCGATAAAGACAAGGTAGGTTGTGCCATGTAATTACGTGGATCGGCCTTGATAAGTTCGGCAAATTTCTTTTGTTCTGCCCTGGTGGAGTGTAGTCCCACCAACATGCCATAACCACCGGATTCATTAGCTGGTTTAACCACCATTTTATCAAGGTTATCCAGCACATAACGCCGATCGTCATCCCTCATACACAGGTAGCTGGGCACGTTGGGCAGCAGGGGTTCCTGATCCAGATAATACTTGATGATCTCCGGTACAAAAGCGTACACCACCTTGTCATCCGCCACCCCGGCACCCGGTGCATTCACCAGTGCCACCTTGCCTTTACGCCAGGCACGCATCAACCCGGCCACACCCAAAGTAGAGTCCGGATTAAAAGCTTCGGGATCAAGGAACAAGTCATCAATACGGCGATAAATCACATCAACCTGTTTTAAGCCATCCACCATGCGCATGTACACACAGTCATCATCCCCGACCAGCAGATCCGTGCCTTCCACCAGTTCCACACCCATCTGCTGAGCCAGATAAGAATGTTCAAAATAGGCGGAGTTATAAATGCCGGGGGTCATCACCACGATCTGTGGGTCATCACCGGGGCGGGGGGACATGGAGGCCAGCATGTCGTACAGCTGTGAGCAGTAGTCATCGACTGGCTGAATGCGTCCGGTAGCAAAAAGTTCCGGCAGGATGCGTTTGGTGACGTTGCGGTTTTCCAGCATGTAAGACACACCGGAAGGTACACGTAAATTGTCTTCCAACACATAGAGGGTGCCATCATTGTCACGCACCAGATCAGAACCGCAGATGTGTGCCCAGATCTGATGTGGTGGGTTGATGCCTACACACTGAGGACGGAAGTTCTGTGATTGTGCCAATACTTCTGCAGGCAACACCCCGTCCTTAACAATTTTCTGATCATGGTAAAGATCATTAATAAACAGATTCAGTGCCTGCACCCGCTGTTTTAATCCTGCTTCGGTGCGTTGCCATTCGGGCAGTGGAATGATGCGCGGCACAATATCAAACGGCCAGGCGCGGTCGATCATGCTGCCTTCGGAATACACGGTGAAGGTTATACCCATCACCTGAATGGCTACTTCGGCAGCCTGTTTGTGTTCTTTTAGTTCACGGGCATCCAGCTGAGCCAGATATTCACAGAGCATTTTTGCCGCGGGGTGCGGTACTCCGGGCGCGGCCATCAACTCATCATAAAAGCCATTAAAGGCGTAGTTGTTCCAGTCTATTTTGCTCATCAGCTCACGTCCCCTTCGCCTTCACATTCATCTGACTACTTTGTTTAAACCAGGCTCCTGTGTCCCGGTTCGTTTGTTATTCGTATTTAAACCTTACTTTGATGGTTCCAGCGCAAATCCAGTGTGCAGGGGTATTCCCGATTGGGTTCTTCTGCCTGCAGTTGCATCTTGCCCTGGGTGTGTCCTTGCGCCCAAAAACGTGCCAAACGTCGGGCTTCGGCCTCATTAGCATTCACCGGGAAGTGTTCATAGTTGCGCCCGGCAGGGTGAGATACATGATAGGTACAACCGCCGAGTGAGCGCTGGTTCCAGGTATCCACCAGATCAAACACCAGCGGTGCATGAACCGGAATCATTGGATGTAAAGCTGAGGGTGGTTGCCAGGCACGATAACGCACACCGGCCACTGCCTCACCATGCACACCTGTGGGTTGCAGCGGTAAAATACGCCCGTTGCAGGTGACCTGATGACGCTCAGGGTTATAACCACTGACTCGCAGCTGTACCCGCTCTACCGAGGAATCCACATAACGGGCGGTACCCCCGCCACTGACTTCTTCACCCAGCACATGCCAGGGTTCCAGCGCCTGACGTAACTCCAGCTGGACATTGTCGTAAGTCACCCGGCCATAACAGGGGAAACGAAATTCCAGGAAAGGTGCAAACCAGTCCGGTTGAAAATCAAAACCGTGTTCACGCAGATCAACCAATACATCGGTCAGATCCGCCCAGAGGTAATGCGGCAGCATCCAGCGATCATGCAACTGGGTGCCCCAGCGCACCAGAGGCTTGCGGTAAGGATCAGCCGCAAATCGTGCCACCAGTGCCCGAATCAGCAGTTGTTGCATCAGGCTCATACGGGCATGGGGCGGCATTTCAAAACCGCGCAATTCCAGCAAACCCAGCCTGCCGGTGGGGGTATCCGGTGAATAAAGTTTGTCGATACAAAACTCAGCCCGGTGGGTGTTGCCGGTGATGTCGGTCAGCAGGTTGCGCAACAGGCGATCCACCAGCCAGGGTTGTGTTACTTCACCGACCGGCATCTGCTGCAGGGCAATTTCCAGTTCATACAGGGCTTCATGGCGGGCTTCATCCACCCGTGGTGCCTGACTGGTTGGTCCCATAAACAGGCCAACAAACAGATAAGACAAGCTGGGGTGATGCTGCCAGTAGGTCAGCATACTGGCCAGCAAATCCGGGCGACGCAGGAAAGGAGAATCCGCTGGGGTTTCACCACCCAGGGTGATGTGATTGCCACCACCGGTGCCAGTATGGCGGCCATCCAGCATAAATTTTTCGGTACCCAGACGTGCCAGTCGGGCTTCTTCGTACAGAATTTCGGTATTGCGCACCAGATCCGACCAGTGACGCGCTGGCATGATGTTCACTTCAATCACCCCGGGATCGGGGGTGATCATGAATTTTTCCAGCCGTGGATCTGAAGGTGGTGCATAACCTTCAATACACACCGGCAGTTTCAGTTCTACCGCCGTTTGCTCAATACTGGCCAGCAGTTGCAGGTAGTCTTCTAAATCTGCTACCGGCGGTAAAAAGACAAACAACTTGCCTTCTCTGGGTTCAACACACAGCGCGGTATGAATCACTGGTGCATCCGGCAGATCCAGTTGCTGGGGTGCCAGCGGCTGGGCAGGTTCCGGGTGCCAGGCCATGTAACGACTGGCGACTTCACCATGCACATCCGGTAAAGGCGGTTTGATCTCAAACAAGGATGAGGGCTGATGTGGCTCTTCTCCGGCACGGGGCAAGGCCGATAACGGCAAGCGCAAACCCATTGGGGAATCACCAGGCAGCAGGTAGAGGTTTTCACGTTTTACCGGCCAGGCACCGGATTGCCAGGCATTTTTACGCAGGTTGCGGGTTAACGGCAGGGTAAAACCGGTGATCTGATCAAGCCCGCGCTCTAACAAACGTGCCAGTCGGGTGCGGTTTTCATCGTCCTTCAGGTCTTCCCCTTCCAGCTCGATATCCACCGGCTGCTGACGCTCCAACCATAAATAGTGGTAAGCATCTTCATAACAGGGGATCAACCAGCGTTTGCTGACACCCAGCCGAGTGGTTAACTCTTCGGCAAATGCCCGTGCCTTGGTTGCATCCACACCATAATCTGTATTGATGTCCGCCAGCCAGCGTTCATCCTGCCAGACCGGTTTGCCATCCTTGCGCCAGTAACAGGCCAGTGCCCAGCGCGGCAGACTTTCACCGGGATACCATTTGCCCTGCTGGTAATGCAACAGGCTGCCGGGCGCAAAATGCGGGCGCAGCTGTTTCAGCAACACTTCGGCCAGGCGGCGTTTGTTTGGTCCCTGTGCAGCAATGGTCCATTCCGGTGCATCCATATCATCTATGGAAACAAAGGTAGGCTCACCACCCATGGTCAGGCGTAAATCCTGTGCCTCCAGCTGTTGATCCACCTGTTCACCGAGCACCAGCACCTGTTGCCAGGCCTCTTCGGTAAAAGGCTGGGTTACACGTGGTTCTTCGTGAATGCGAGTCAGAGTCATGTCAAAGTGAAAAGTCACCTTACAGGGATCACTGAAACCAGAAATGGGTGCCGCACTGGAGGGTTCCGGCGTGGCTGCCAACGGCAGATGGCCTTCACCGGCAAACAGGCCAGATGTTGGATCGAGCCCCACCCAACCGGCACCAGGAATAAATACCTCGGTCCAGGCATGAAGATCGGTGAAGTCCACTTCGGTGCCGGAGGGGCCATCCAGAGCTTTAACATCCGGGGTCAGCTGAATCAGGTAACCGGATACAAAACGAGCCGCCAATCCCAGATGCCGGAAAATCTGCACCAGCAACCAGGCGGAATCCCGACAGGAGCCCAGGCGTTTTTGCAGGGTTTCTTCTGCGGTTTGTACCCCCTCTTCCATGCGGACTGTGTAAGCAATATCCTGCTGAACTCTCTGGTTGATACTGACCAGAAAATTCACTACAGCCAGCGGATCTTTTGATACCCCTTTGAGCCACTCCATCAGCAGCGGGCCGGATTCAGTCACTTCCAGATAAGGGGTCAGATCCTTGCGGATGGCTTCCGGGTAGGTGAACGGGAACTGCTCGGCATAGTCTTCCACAAAAAAATCGAAGGGATTGATGACAGTCATGGGTGCCACCAGCTCCACTTCGACCTGCAAGCTGAGTTGTTTTTCCGGGAACACCAGGCGCGCCAGATGATTACCAAAAGGATCCTGCTGCCAGTTGATGAAGTATTCACCCCCGGTGACTTTTAATGAATAACTATCCACCGGCGTGCGACAGTGAGGTGCCGGACGCAGTCGGATCAGGTGAGGGGAGAGTTGAACGGCCTTGTCAAAGTCGTAACGGGTGGTATGTTTCAGAGCAACACGAATGGTCATAGTGATGGAGCCCGTCGGTTTAAGGTGTACAAGTAACTTTATACAATCAAAGCAATCCTCATGCCACGATCACCTGATGCACCAATCGCAACTTGTTAATTGCAGCAGGAGCCAACACAAAGGGGTAAACATCCTCGTGCCCCATACTGCGGTTAAGGTTGTTTAATGCCGCCGTCAGCGGCAGCCAGGCATCAATCAGCAGGTCAAAATCCACTACCAGATAAGGATTGACCCGCTGTACAAACGCCAGCTGCTGGGCACCGGGCAAGGGCGGCTGGCTGCTGAGGCCAAAGTGCCATGCGGTTTCCAGTGTATCCAGCAGGTGCAGATAATGTGCCCAGGTTTCTGCCCAGTCTTCCCAGGGATGCATACTGGCGTAAGCACTAACATAAAACTGCTGCCAGTTGGGCGTGGGGCCAGCATCGTAATAAAACTTCAGCGCCGCTTCATAATCTCGGCGTTCATCCCCAAAGGCATCACGAAACAAATTCAGCCATGGGGTGTTGTTGATTAACCGATCCCAGTAATAGTGCCCGGATTCGTGCCTGAAGTGCCCCAATAAGGTGCGATAGGGTTCAACCATCAAATGCCGCATTTTCTCGCGCCGTACCGGATCAGCCTCAGCAATGTTCATAGTGATCAAGCCTTCCGAGTGCCCGGTCAGAACACGTCCGGTTTCGCTGAAAGTGGGTTCAACATCTGCCAGAAAATCAAACTCCAGTCCGGTCGGGTCTCTGGATCTTGGAGCCAAGGGCAACCCGAATTGCAGCAGACTATAAATCAGGCGGCGCTTCTGGGCTTCCAGGCGATGCCAGAAGCCATGATTGTCCGGTTGGGTCAGATCAGGAATAGTATGATTTAGGCGACAAGCCAGGCAGAAGTCTTCTGTATCAGTGGCTGGCAGCATCCAGTTGCAAACACCCTGCAGGGCAAAGTTGCTGCATTGATGATATAGAGGTGCCGTAGCGTCAGAACCGGATATTTGCCAGAGGTGTTCACCCACGGGGTGAAATGCACGCATTTCCAGCTGATCCGGTACAAAACCCAGCAGGGAGCCACAAGCGGTACAGTGGGTGTTCTCAAAATAAACCAGTTGCCCACAACAACTGCAGGAAAACAGCTTCATCCTTTTTGCTCCCGGTAGCACTCTCCTCTTGTAGAGAGTGCCGATAATTAGTGACAATAGCAGCTTAACCTCACCAAGAATATACATCTCATGCTGAATTTCTCTGCCTACAGTGAAGAGTTGCGCGAACTGCTCGGCAGTTATGCTGCGCCTTCCGGTTATGATGAACTAGCCAGTGCTGATGGCAATTTTCGTGCCCACTGGCAGCCGCTATTGGAAGAATTGTCCGAACTGGGAGTCGATGGTCTGACCAGCCGTGCCGAGGAAGCCCAGAACCTGTTGCATGAGAATGGTGTGACCTTCAACGTCTACGAAGACGATGCCGGTAAACTCCGTTCCTGGCAGTTAGACCCCCTGCCCTACGTAATCAGCACCCAGGACTGGGAAGTTCTGGAGCAGGGGCTGATTCAGCGCAGCCGCCTGCTGGAGGCACTGGTGGAAGATCTTTACGGTGAACGCCGGGTGATTCGTGAAGGCATTTTGCCGCCGGAACTGGTGTACACCCATTCGGCCTGGCTGTTTGCGGCGGCAGATAACCAGAGCCGACCGGAACGCCCGCTGCTGATTTTTCACGGCATGGATGTGATCCGTGATCAGCAGGGTGAATGGCGGGTATTGGCTGACTGGACTCAGGCGCCTTCCGGTGCCGGTTATGCATTGGAAAACCGTATTCTGCTGGCTCGTGCTATATCCACCCTTTACCGGGATGCACCCTTACGGCGACTGGCGGGATTCCTGCAAGCTCAGCACCGCTGCTTGGCACAACTGGCACAACACCGGCGCGAAGAACCCAATATTGTGCTGTTAACACCCGGCCCCGGCAGCCCCGGTTATTTTGAACATGCCTGGCTGGCCAACTACATGAACTTCTCCCTGGTGGAAGGTGGCGATCTGGTGGTGCGGGATGGGCAGGTGTCCATGCGTACCCTCGGTGGTTTAAAAGCCGTGGATGTGATTGTGCGCCAAATCACCGACCCCTGGTGTGATCCACTGGAATTGCGTGCTGACTCTCTGCTGGGGGTACCCGGTCTGATGCAGGCTGCTCGCCGTGGCGAAGTGGAAATTGCCAATGCTCTGGGTGTAGGTATTCTTGAACACCCCGCACTGGCCTGTTTTTTACCCCGCTTGAGTGAGTTTCTGCTGGGAGAGCCCCTGCTGCTAAAAGGCCGTGAAACCCTCTGGTGTGGTGAGCCAGAACATCTGGAAAAACTGCTGCAACTGCCGGAAGACTGGCAGCTGCGAGACATCAGTGATCCCGGGCGCATTATTGAGCCATCCAGACAAACCGTCAGCCAGCGGGAACAACAGCAACAGGCGATGTTGCACTCACCCCATCTTTATGTCGGACAGCAACCGATTCAGGCCTCATCTTCGCCCAGCTTTAACAGCAAGGATCGAGCCTTAACACCTCAACCGGTAAACCTGCGTTTTTTCAGTCTGGCAGATCCTGGTGAAATGAAAAAACCGTTAGCGGAACGCCAACACCGAATTATGCCCGGTGGACTGGCCTGGGTCGCTGAACCCGGTACCCCAGTGATGGAAAGCACGCTGGTAAAAGATATCTGGGTACTGGCACCCGTCACCCAGCCCCATATTAGCCTGCTGCGTCAGGCACATGGACCGATTCTGGTCACCCGTGATGGCAAGGATCTACCCAGCCGTGTAGCCGACAGCCTGTTCTGGACGGGGCGCTATGGAGAACGGCTGGATAACCGTACCCGCCTGCTGCGCGAAGCGCTGGGCAACCTGCTGGAAGATGGGCAATTACCGCTGGAAGATACCCTGCTGCCGGATCTGTTCACGGCGCTGGAAATCACCCTGCCGGATTTTGATTCCGAAGAAGAAACTCCCGCGCTGATCAAAGCACGCAAGATGAACACCCGTGCCGGTCGGCAGTTTATCCTGCTGCGCGAAAAACTGCTGGAGCTGTTTGCAGAGCACACCAGTGACGGCCTGCCCTGGTTATTCAGCCACTTTTTGCGCAACAGCCGCGCTGTGCGAGATCATCTGGGTGATGATGCCTGGCGCACCCTCAACAGCCTGCGGCAGAAATTTAACGACCTGCCCCACACTCAGGGTGCCAGCGGTGGGCGGCGTAATCTCGAAGAACTGGTTACTTATCTGGCCGCCTTTTTTGGGCTTTGCAACGAAACCATGCCCCACCATTACGGCTGGCGTTTTATGGACATCGGACGTTTTATCGAACGCCTGATCACCAGCCTTGAACTGTTAAAACTGGCGTTGATCACTGCCGAAAAACCGGGCATCCCCCTGTGGGAAGTGGTACTGGCCACCACCGATAACCTGACTGTTTACCGCCGCCGTTACCGCTCACAACTGCATCCGGCAGCCATTCTGGATCTGTTGCTGTTTGATGAAACCAACCCTCGCTCGGTCGGTTACATGCTGAAGCGCCTGGGTCGTCAGATCGAACGTCTGCCGCAGCCCAACAGCACCCCGTTCCGCAGCCTCGAAACCCGACTGGTCATTCAGGCCACCAGCCAGCTGCATCTGGTGGATCTGGACAGCCTGATCGATCTGGAACGCTCGGCAGAAGCAAAACAGGCACTGGAAGACTTACTGAATCAGCTACTGGAACCGCTCAGCCAGCTCTCCGATGCCATCTCCAACAGTCACTTCAGTCACGCAGAAACGCCGCGCCAGCTGATCACCATGCAAACCAGCGTGTAATTTGGAAAACGGAACATGAAATATCTGCTGCGCCATACCACACGCTACGATTACAGCAACAGTGTTACCCTCAGTCATAATGAAGCTCGTTTGCTGCTGCGAGACCTGCCCTGGCAGAAGTGTGAAAACACTCGACTGATGATTGACCCGCAACCCCTGCGCCAGCACGAACGCCGGGATTTTTTTGGTAATCGAGTGGTGTATTTTGCCATTCAGGATATCCACGACAGTCTGGAAGTGACGGTGGAAAGCCAAGTCACCACCCAACCTCGCCCGCAGCCGGATGCAGGCATGATCACCAGCTGGGAGACGGTAGCTGAACAACTGACACCCGGCAGCCATCACCATAATCCGGTGACCGAAGCCGCCTGTCTGGAAGCTCGACTCTTCACACTGGATTCGCCGTTTATCCCCCGCCAGCCGGAACTGGCCGACTTTGCACTGGAAAGCTTCACACCCGGTCGCCCGATGATTGAAGCCCTGTTGCACCTGAATAATCGTATCTTCAGTGAATTTAAATACGACCCGGAATTCAGCACCCTTGCCACACCCGTGCTGGATGTACTGCACAACCGCAAAGGGGTTTGTCAGGATTTTGCTCATCTGGCTATAGGTGCACTGCGCTCCATTGGACTGGCAGCCCGCTACGTCAGCGGCTATCTTGAAACTCTACCACCACCCGGCGTGGAAAAACTGCTGGGTGCCGATGCCAGCCATGCTTGGCTAGGTGTCTTCATTCCCGGATGGGGCTGGATGGAAATTGACCCCACCAACGGCAGCACCCCCAGCGAGCGGTATCTAACCCTCGGCTGGGGACGAGATTATGCCGATGTCACCCCGCTGAAAGGTGTGATGAATGGTGGTGGCGCCCATGAACTGCATGTGGCAGTGGATGTTTTGCCCGTTTCCTGAACCTGGAAATATTTTTGCTAATACAGAGCAGCAGCAAAGGAGAGACCAATGGGCTTGCTTGTAGAAGGTCAATGGCATGACCAGTGGTACGACACAGACGAAACTGGTGGTCGTTTTGAGCGATCCGAAAGCCAGTTCCGTAACTGGGTGACTGCGGATGGTTCAGCCGGAAGCACCGGCAAAGCTGGATTCAAGGCCGAGGCTGGTCGTTATCATCTTTACGTGTCACTGGCTTGCCCCTGGGCACACCGCACGCTGATTTTCCGTCGCCTGAAAGGGCTGGAAAAAATGATTGATCTGTCGGTGGTGCACTGGTTTATGGGTGAACACGGCTGGACGTTCCAGCAAGGCCCCGGTGTAGTGGCTGATCCACTGTTTAATGCCGAATACATGCACCAGATTTATACCCAGGCTGATCCAGTATATTCCGGCCGTGTAACCGTACCAGTACTCTGGGACAAACAACAAAAGACTATCGTCAGCAACGAATCCGCTGACATCATTCGTATGTTCAATTCAGCCTTTGATGCTATTGGTGCCCTTGAAGGGGATTTTTACCCGCAGGCATTACACAGCGAAATTGAAACAGTAAATGCCAGGGTGTATGACGAGATCAACAACGGTGTGTACAAGGCTGGTTTTGCCACCACCCAACAAGCTTATGAAGAAGCCCTGCAACCCTTGTTCGAGGCACTGGACTGGGTGGATAAACGCTTAAGCCAGCAGCGTTATTTGTGTGGTGGCGCCCTGACCGAAGCCGACTGGCGACTGTTCACCACTCTGATCCGTTTTGATGCCGTGTATGTTGGGCACTTTAAATGTAACCTGCGCCGCATTGTTGATTACCCTCACCTGCAGGGTTACCTGAAAGAGCTGTACCAGCAACCCGGCGTCCGCGAAACCGTGGATTTTCAGCATATCAAAGGCCACTACTACCAGAGCCACGACATGATCAACCCCACCCGTGTCGTGCCAACCGGACCCCTGCTGGATCTAGACAGCCCCCACGGGCGGGGTTGATTTCCCCGTAATAACCGTAGGTTAACCTCTCAGTCCAAGGTCTTCCCGGATAACCTCTGGATGGCGGAAAGCAATTTCGATGAGTGCCTTTGCAGCCCCCGAGGGTTTACGTCGACCCTGCTCCCATTCCTGCAGAGTGCGCGGAGAAATATGCAGCACCTCAGCAAACTCCTTCTGAGTCAGGCCAGTTTTACCGCGTGCCTCTGCCACCTCATTAGGCTCCACACGACTGACACGTGCAACTTTTCCAGCTTTCATTTCTTTGATGGATTGGAGCAGCTTGTTACCAAGCTCCTCAGCACTCAGAGTCTCGTTACTCATTTTCCAATACCTCACGAATCGACTTCAGGATATGCGCGGGTATGTTATCCATGACGGCTTTTTTGTAGATCACCAATAACCAGATCTCACCATTTTCCAGTCTAGTGAAGTAAATGACTCTCACCCCACCACGCTTCCCTGCCCCCGCTACCGACCAACGAACCTTTCTACACCCGCCGCTACCAGGAATGGGGTTGCCTATTTCCGGGTTAGCTGCCAGCCAGGCAAAGAAGGCGCTTCGCTCTTCTTCGCACCAGATTTTTCTTGCGTCAGCTTCAAATGTAGGGGTTTCAATGATGGTAAGCATGACTTCAAGTATACGTCATTGACGGACTTTTGCAAGGTGGCGGTAGTTTTCAAATCAGTAGCCATTTTAGCGAACTCGGGATCGGTGATATTGCTATTCACTACAAAGCAATCCTT
>NZ_JACUUA010000275.1 GCF_014859565.1 Marinospirillum sp.
CGGTGGTAATGCCGCCATCCTGTATCATTCCATCCAGAAAATTTTTGCCCTGCCAGATACAACACGCTTGTTTATGTGCCATGACTATCTGGCACCGGGACGTGATGAATATCAGTATGAAACCAGCGTGGCGGAAGAAAAAGCCAACAACATTCATGTGGGTGGTGGCAAAACGGCGGAGGAGTTTATCAAAATGCGTACTGAACGGGATGCAACCCTGGATATGCCACGTTTGATTCTGCCTTCAGTTCAGATCAACATGCGTGCCGGACAGTTTCCGCCCCCGGAAGCCAATGGTGTAAGCTACCTCAAACTTCCCCTGAATCAGTTTAAATAAGGAGCCTGACATGACTGAATTACCTGCAATGCGTCAACTGGAAGAAAATCTGCGTACCTGTGGTCAGCTGACAGCAGACCAGATTCGTGAACTGGCTGCCGAGGGTGTAAAAACCCTGATTTTTAACCGTCCTGATCAGGAAGAAGTCGATCAGCCCAGCACCCTTGAGCTGCAGGCACTGGCTGAGTCACTGGGTATGAAGTGGGTACACCAGCCGGTGGTTTCCGGGCAGGTGACGGATGAGCAGGGTGTTGAGTTTGGTCGTATTTATGCCGAAGCACCCAAACCAGTGGTGGCCTTTTGTCGGACGGGTGCACGTTGTGGATGTCTCTGGGCGCTGAGCCGTAAGGATCAACAGCCCGGTCAGGAGCTGGTTGCACAGCTGCAGCAGGCGGGTTTTGATATGCCCGATTTTTTCAAGCGCCTGACCAGCTGATCGCGGAGCCAGTCATCCAGCATGAAGCACTTAGCATGAAGCGCCTAGTATGAAACAACAGCAAGGACAGGAGTTCAAAGAGCTGCAAGGCACTGCCATGCAGCAGGGTTTGTGGGGTCTGTTTCGGCACCGCATTTATAACCTAGCGATGTTGCGTCAGGATGCCACTGCTGCGCTGATTGTCAGTCTGCTGTTGATACCACAAAGCCTGGCTTATGCCCTGCTGGCTGGTCTGCCGCTGCAGGCAGGGTTGTATGCCAGTATCCTGCCTGCCATGGCTTATGCCTTGTTTGGCACCAGTGGCGTGCTGGCGGTCGGGCCGGTGGCAATCACTTCACTGCTGACGTTTAGTGCACTCAGTCCTCTGGCGATACCGGGCAGTGCTGAGTATGTGGCACTGGCTATTCTGCTGGCGCTGTTATCCGGTGGCTGTTTGTTGCTGATGGGTGTACTGCGGATGGGTTTTCTGGCTAACTTTTTAAGCCATCCAGTGATGTCGGCGTTTGTTAGTGCTTCAGCTTTGATTATTCTGCTGGGGCAATTAAAAGGTGTGACCGGTATCCCGCTGCAAAGTGGCACCCTGCAAACCCTGTTGCTGAGTTTTTATCAGCAGATGGGATCTCTGCATCTGAACACCCTGTTGCTGAGCATTTTTTTTCTGGCCTTTCTTTACTGGGCAAGGCACTACATGGCTGGGTTGCTGATGAAGTATGGCCTGTCACAGACAGCCGCCAATCTGACTTCACGTATGGCTCCTATGCTGTTATTGCTGCTGGCAACTGCCGGAGTGGCCTTTTTTAATCTGGATCAGGCCGGGATAAAGGTGGTGGGTGAGCTACCGGTAGGTTTGCCATTGCTGCAGTTGCCAAGTATCACCCCAGAAGTGTTGCTGCTGCTGTTGCCAATGGCCGTGATGATCAGTCTGGTGGGTTTTGCTGAGTCGGTTGCCATCGCTCGCACCTTTGCTGCCCGCCGCCGCCAGCAGGTCAACTCTAACCGTGAGCTGTTGGGGCTGGGCATTGCCAATTTGGCCGCTGGTCTGTCGGCCAGTTTTCCCGTTACTGGCGGTTTGTCGCGTACCGTGGTGAATCATGATGCCGGTTCCATCACTCCAATGGCCAGTGTGCTGACTGGGTTGGGTATGCTACTGGTACTGTTTTTTCTAACCGGTTGGTTGTATTACCTACCACAGGCCATGTTATCAGCAGTAATTATGGTGGCGGTTTTTTCATTGGTAGACTGGAAACAACTACCCTATTTATGGCGTTACAGCCGTGGAGATGCACTGGCCTGGCTGGCAACAGCAGTGGGTGTGCTGTTTCTGGGTATTGAACTGGGACTGATGATGGGAGTGCTGGTGTCACTGGCCAGTTGGCTGGCAAAAAACAGTCGTCCGCATGTGGCGGTGGTGGGTCGATTGCCCGGTACGGAGCATTACCGCAATGTACAGCGTTATGATGTAGAGCTGCATCCACACATTCTGTCACTGCGGATTGATGAAAGTCTGATGTTTGCCAATGCACAGGAAGTGGAACAACGGGTACTGGAAGAAGTTGGGCAACGCCCAGAGTTGCAGCATGTGATCCTAATGGGTTCCGGCATCAATCACATTGATGCCAGTGGTGTGGAAGTGCTGGAGCAGTGTTATTGCACCTATCCGAGATCAAAGGGCCGGTGCTGGATCGCCTGAAGTTGATTCATTTCCCTGAACATCTCACTGGGCAGGTGTATCTGACTCAACATCAGGCAATGCAGGCATTAAGCTGATTTAGTACATCAGGGTGTAAAGTTTGCGCCGTGAAGACACCACTAGCGGGTTGCCTTCACCCAGCAGGGCAAACACTTCCAGCAGGGTTTTGTGAGTTATGCCTTCCTGATAACTGCGGTCATCACGCAACAGATTCAGCAGTAACTCCAGTGCTGTGTCATAGTTAGCTTGTACCAGTGCAGCCATGGCTTTCAGGTAACGTGCTTCGCTGTCATCCCGATCAACCAGTGTTGCCAGCAGCTCTGCAGAGGGTGCTTTTTCAACAAACTGCAACCCCGCCACCAGACCTTTTACTTCCGGACGTGCCTTGTCTGCTTCCGGTAGTTGATCCAGTACCGAACGAGCATCAGCAGACAAGTTTTTCTGCAGCAATACTCTGGCCAGCTCAATTTGCAGGTCAATATCTTCCGGTAACTGGCTGATAGCCTGTTGCAGTAGTTCCTGAGCCTGATCCAGCTCACCTTCTCCCACCAGCTGTTTGATCTGTTCTTTAAAGGCTTCCACCGGATTAGTGAGGTGTTGTTTCAGGAATGACCGAACTTCACTTTCCGGTTTGGCGCCGTTGAACTGATCGACCAGCTGTCCCTGACTCACCAGCATTACGGTGGGCACACTGCGCACCTGAAACTGTGCCGCCAGCTCCGGTTGTTCTTCAATATTGATTTTGGCAAGGATGAACTGGCCGTTGAATTCATGAGCCAGTTTGGTTAGTACTGGTAGCAAGGCCTTGCATGGGGCACACCAGTCCGCCCAGAAGTCGATCAGGATCGGTTGTTGCATCGAGCCTTCAAGGATGACCTGCTGAAAGTTTTCCAGGGTTATATCAATAATATGCGGGGAGCTGCTCATGAGGTTTCCTGTACCGGCAAGACAAATAGGTTGCAGGAAATATGAGGGCTGACAGGTTAAATATCAAGCCCTGTTGTGCTGTTGCCGGTTGGTTTAACGCCGTTTCCAGGGGCTGGCATTAAAATCTTTTGGTGGTGGCTGGTTGGAGTTGGGTGCGGCATTATCACGTACATCGCGGAAATCACGACCAAAGGTAGCAGCTGGTTTGTTAACTGGCTCTTTTGACTGGCTGGCTTCCGGTTTTTTCTCATTACGCTTGGCGGCGTTGATGGCATGAGTGGCAGACTCGGCGCTGATGCGTTTGACCAAGGTGTAACCCTGGCGCTCAAAGCGATCACAAATCCACTGCTGCCCCTGTACACCCGCCCAGAGTGGCAGCAGGCTAATCCCGGCAAGGGATGAGAGCATCACCAGTGGCATATTCAGCATGGCACCGGCCATGGCACCAGCAATCATCATCAGCAGGCCAAAAAACAGCACAAAAGCCTTGCCCCAGAGGCTGTTGGCAGCGGCCCAGAGAAAACTGGCA
>NZ_JACUUA010000043.1 GCF_014859565.1 Marinospirillum sp.
CGTCAGAGAATTTGGCTGGGATCAAGCGGAAGCAGAAGAAGGCAGGGATGATGGAAAGCTACTTGAGTAAAGTCCTTGCAGCATAAGGGTTTTCATGCATTTTCCCTGCAAAGCGAGCTAAAGCAGGTTGGGACAATGATTATCTACTCAAACTACTGGGCATCAATTAAGCCCGATTGCCCTGTGCCACTACCGCCCTCCATTGTGTAGATGGCGTGAACGGGACATAATGCCACAACCATGAATAATGGAGACGACCATGCAAGCTCAAACTGCCAAGCAAGAAGCACTCAACGCCATCCAGCGTTTGCCAGATACTGCCGACATGGAAGAGATCATGTATCGGCTCTATGTACTTGAGAATATCCGGCGCGGTCAGCAAGATGCCAGCCAAAACAAGACTCAATCCGCTGAAAGGGTGTTGCGGGATATTCAGTCATGGTGAAATGGACCGAGCACGCCTTAGCTCAGGTTCGCAGTATTTATGAGTACATAGCCCAAGACTCACCGCTTTACGCTAAACGAGTTGCCGAATCCTTGGTTAGCAAGACAATAGGGCTGGGCGAGCTGCCTAACAAGGGGCGTAAAGTTCCTGAATTAAACGACGAAGCCATCCGCGAAGTTTCCCAGTATACCTACCGGATTTTGTATGAAATCAAACCAACGCACATTGAGATACTAGCCGTAATTCACAAACGGCGCGATTTACAACCAGAAGAGATTCCCCGCGAGCAGTAATGACAGAACAAGCAGTTTACCCCCCAATCACCTTACTACCCGATTAGCCCAGTAGACTCCAAACACGGTAATGACCATTCCCACTAATGCCAGCAGGGTCATGCGTTCATCAAACAGCAGCCAGGCCTCCAGCGCGGTCAGTGGTGGCACCAGATAAAAATAGCTGGCGGTGCGGGTGGATTCTCCAGCTCGGATCATCAGCAACAGCAGCAAAATCGCCCCCACTGATAACACCAGTACCGACCAACCCAGCGCCAGAATAAAATCTGCGTGCCATTGCATTGCACCTTCACCCTTGATCCAGACACCCAGCAACATCAGTACAAAACACCCGGTGTATTGGATAAAAGATGCGGCTAACAGGGGCTGGGGTTCACAGGCGTTTTTCTGGTAGACCGTACCCAGGGTGATCCCCAGTAATGCCAGTAATACCCAACCCAGCCCTGTCCAAGTGATGGTGATACCTTCCAGATCCATACCGGAGGTTTGCTGTAATACCAGCAATACCCCGGCCAGTCCCAGCAATAAACCCAGCCACTGGCGCAGGTTCAGGCGTTGTTGCCACATCAGATACACCAGCAGGCCGGTCAACAGAGGTTGTAAACCAACCAGCAACGCAGTCAAGCCAGCCGGAATACCTGCTTCAATCGCCGAGAACACCCCACCCAGATAAGCACCATGAATCAGTGCACCTGCCAGCAACTGTTGCCCCCACAAACGCGGGTTACGCGGTAATTGCACCACAAAGAGTTTTAACAGCAGGGCAAAACACAAGAGGTTAAAAAACATGCGCCAGGCCAGAAAAGAAAAGGGTTCACTGTAGGGCAAACCAAACTTGGCACTGATAAAACCGGTGCTCCACAAGAGTACAAACAACCAGGGTGCCAAACGCACCAGCCGCGGGGAGGAAAAAAACTGTACAAATGGTTGATTCATGCGGCACCAAAACAAGAGAAAAACCGTCAGCACTGGGCTGACAGGGATATTAAATTGCAGGGAAATTCAGACTGACTGGTCTAGATATTACCACAACAACTGCAGGCGGGGTCTTTTTGCAGTTTCAGGGTACGCATTTCTGCACGTAGACCATCATAGGTAAGAAGTTTGCCAATGGCCGGTTCACCACACTGCGCCAGTAGTTTTAAGCTTTCCACCGCCTGCAGGCTACCAATCACACCGACCAGCGGCGCCAGCACACCATTTTCCGAGCAGCGCAGCTCTTCATCCTGTGCTTGTTCATCATAAATACAGGCATAACAGGGGCTATCTTGCCGCCGTGCATCAAACACCGATAACTGACCGGAAAAACGGATTGCAGCGCCGGATACCAGTGGCTTTTTTAATTGCTGGCAGGCACGGTTGACAGCAAAACGGGTGGAAAAACGATCCGAACAGTCACAAACCAGATCAACTGCAGCCACAGCGTTCAGCAGTGCATCCCCTTCGAGCTTGCAGGGATGCGTGACAATACCAACATCGGGGTTAATCTGTTGCAGGCGCTCACGGGCAGACTCCACCTTAAGCTGACCGATGCTGCTTTGCTGATGGGCAATCTGGCGTTGCAGGTTGGAGAGATCCACCTGATCATGATCGGCCAGATGCAGTTCACCCACACCAGCCGCAGCCAGATAAAGAGCAACCGGTGAACCCAATCCGCCCAATCCAACAATCAGTACCTTGCTACCCAGCAGTCTTTCCTGACCGGCAACATCCATTTCCGGCAACAGCAGCTGGCGACTGTAGCGCAGCAAATCTTGATCATTCATCAACATCAGCAGTCCTGTTCAAACTCGTGCAGTTCGGGTACATAGAGCGAAGTGTCTTCCTTCACTTCCTCCATCACCACATAACTCTTGGATTCTTTGACGCCCGGCAGGGTGAGTACCACGTCACCCAGCAGCTGGCGATAGGCACTCATTTGCGGGATGCGGCACTTTAAGACGCAATCAAACTGGCCGGATACCAGGTGGCATTCCTGAATCTGCGGCAATTTGGAAACCGCCTTACGAAACTCATCAAATACTGCCGGGGACTGGGTTTCCAAGCTGATTTCAACAAACACCAGCAGGTTGGCACGCAGATATTTTGGATTAAGAATGGCTTTGTAACCCTTGATGATATCGTTACGCTCCAGGCGTTTAACTCGCTCAAGACAAGGGGTGGTGGAGAGACCGACCTTGTTAGCCAGATCCACGTAGGAAATGCGGGCGTTTTCTTGCAGTGCCTGCAGGATTTTTAAATCAATCTTGTCCAGCGTGCGGGACTTGTTGTTCTTCATGATGTTGTGCAGCCTTTTATTATTTTATTCGCATTGGGCCTGATTCAGCGCATCAAAAGTCTTGTCCTTCTCCCTCTCCCTCTCCCTCTTACCTTCATTCGTCTTAGACGATTATCCCGAATGGATGCGCTGTCTTGGTTTTTTATCATGTTAGCAAGGCTTTTACTACCAATGCCGCAATATTTTGTCAGTGATTGCGACATCCTACGGTCACTCGCGGCTGACCGGCGTAATCTCGGTAACCCTGAACAGACCCAAGGCCAGCAAGGCTGAATAGCTGACTGACAGTCCCTGCCTGATCATAACCATGTTCGACCAAAAGATAACCGCCGGGGGTCAGGCGCAGCTGAATGGGTGCCAATAAATCGCGATAGGCCTGCAAACCATCTTTACCACCCACCAGCGCTGAAACCGGCTCAAAGCGTAGGTCTCCCTGCATCAGATGGGGGTCGTTTGGATGAATATAAGGGGGGTTGCTGACGAGTAGATCATATTGACCTGGTGGAATTTGCTGCCACCAGTCAGATTGCCAGATTTTTACATCCAGCTTCAGACTGCGGGCATTGTCTCTGGCCAGCGCCACGGCTTCGGCTTTAAAGTCCACGGCTTCCACCCGCCAGCCGGGACGTTCTTTTTTAAGTGCCAGTGCCACTGCACCGGTGCCAGTACCCAGATCCAACACTCGGGCATTCGGTTGCTGACAAACCATCAGCGCCAGCTCGACCAGCCGTTCGGTGTCCGCACGAGGAATCAGGGTGGCCGGTGAAACCTTGAGTGGCAAACCCCAGAACTCCCACTGTCCCAGAATCCAGGCCAGCGGCTGACCTTCCAGCCGCTGCTGCAACCAGACATTTAACTGTTGCAGTTGATCGGCATCCAGCAGAAATTCTGGCCGGGCATAAAAAAAGGCGGTGTTTTTCTGCAGCAGATGACTGAGCAGGCACTGAGCCTCATGGCATGGACTGTCCAGACCAGCCTGATGCAGTTGTTGGCTGGCCTGTTGCAGCCAGCTTCCCAGTGAGGTTTCAGGCATCACTTAATCGCGCCAGTAGTTCGGTCTGTTGTTCCTGCGCCAGTGCCGATAACACTTCATCCATACCTCCGGCAAGAACTTCATCCAGCTTGTAGAGGGTTAGGTTGATGCGATGATCGGTCACCCGCCCCTGCGGAAAATTGTAGGTACGAATACGTTCGGATCGATCACCACTGCCCACCAGCAGGCGACGGGTGTCAGACTGGTTCTTGTGGGCGGCATCTTCTGCCTGTTGTTTCAGGCGAGTCGCCAGCCAAGACATAGCTTTAGCCCGATTTTTGTGTTGTGAGCGTTCTTCCTGACACTCTACAACCAGCCCGCTCGGTAGGTGGGTGATACGTATGGCGGAATCGGTGGTGTTAACATGCTGACCACCGGCACCGGAGGAGCGGTAGGTATCCACTTTTAAATCGGCTGGATTGATGTCCACTTCACCTACTTCATCGGCTTCCGGCATTACTGCCACAGTACAGGCTGAGGTATGGATACGCCCCTGGGATTCAGTGGCGGGCACTCGCTGCACCCGATGGGCACCGGATTCAAACTTCAGATGGGAATACACATCCTTGCCACTGATGCGCGAGATGATTTCTTTGTAGCCGCCCATTTCACCCTGGCTGGCACTAAGCACTTCCACCTGCCAGCCGTGATTTTCGGCATAACGGCTGTACATTTTGAACAGATCACCGGCAAACAAGGCTGCTTCATCACCACCGGTTCCGGCACGCACTTCCAGAAAAATGTTACGACTGTCATTCGGATCACGCGGTAACAACAGGCGTTGTAATTCCAACTCCAGAGGTTCCATCTCAGCCTGCAGATTGTCAATTTCTTCACGCGCCATGGCACGCATGTCCGGGTCTTCATCACTGGTCATCTGCTGTGCAGCCAGAATGCCTTGTTGTGCCTGACAATACTGCTGATAGGTCTGGATCAGGGGTTCCAGCTCGGCATATTCTTTGGAATAGTTACGGTATTTATCCTGGCTGCTGAGGGTTTCCGGGTCAGACAACAGGGCGGACAGCTCTTCAAAACGATCCGACAGATGATCCAGCTTGGCTTGAATCGAAGGTTTCATAACAACATCACATCCGGCAGAAATTTCAGGATTGATCCGTGGGCTGGTTATCCAGATTAAGCAGCTCAGAGGCCGCTTCCAGCAGGTCGTTGCGATTTTCTGCTGAGGCCTCACGGATCTTCAGGGTGGGGTGGTGTAACCATTTATTGGTCAGGCTGCGGCAGAGTTTCTGCATCACTTCACGGGCATCCTGCCCCTGATCCAGCTGATTCATTGCCAGTGCCAGTTCAGCTTCGGCCAATAACTGTGCCTGCTGACGAAAATTGCGAATCATGCGCCCGGAATCTCTGATTCTTAAGCTGCGCAGGAACTCCTGCACACTGGCAGAAATCAGCTCTTCCGCCTGTTCAGCGGCTTCTCGACGTGCCGCCAGATTTTCTTCGATGACTTCTTTCAGATCATCCACGGTGAACAGAAAAATATCATCCAGCTCACCGACCTGGGGCTCAATATCCCGAGGCACAGCAATATCAACCATAAAAATGGGTTTGTGACGACGTACTTTTAATGCCCGCTCCACCATGCCTTTGCCCAGAATCGGCAAGGGTGCAGCAGTAGAACTGATCACAATATCGGCTTTTTCTAACTGATGGGGGATTTCACTCAAGGCAACCGCTGTGCCCTGCATTTCATCAGCCAGTGCTTGCGCCCGCACCACGGTGCGGTTGGCAATCACCATGCGGGTTACACCGGCATTTTTTAAGTGGCGCGCCACCAGCTCGATGGTTTCACCGGCACCAATTAGTAATGCCTGACTGGTTTTTAAATCTGTAAAAATACGCTGCGCCAGACTAACCGCAGCATAAGCCACGGAAACCGGATTGGCACCGATACCTGTCTCGGTACGTACCCGTTTGGCGGTGGCAAACACCTGCTGGAATAGCTGCTCCAGCCCGGAACCCAGCAGGTTTTCTTTTTTGGCTGCGTCGTAAGCATCCTTGATCTGACCCAGAATCTGCGGTTCACCCAGAATCATTGAATCCAGGCCACTGGCTACTCGCATGATATGAGCAATGGCAGCCTGATCTTCATGCACATAACTGTAACGTGCCACGTCTTCAATCGGCAGGGCATGAAACTGACTCAACCAGTCCAGCACCGGACGAACATCACCCGCCTCCACCAGAGAATAAATCTCGGTACGATTGCAGGTGGATAGTATGGCAACTTCTTTGATACTCTGGTGGTTTCTCAGCTGCAGGCTGGCAGCCTCCAGTTGGGCAGGAGTGAAGGCAACACGTTCGCGCATGGCTACTGGTGCCGTTTTGTGATTAATACCTAGAGCTAAAAAACGCATTGGCTGTACAGCTGGCACCGTCAAACGTCACTCCAAGAGATCATTCAGCCCGTAGGAACTCGGGGAAACAAAAAAACGCCCTGCCAAAACAACCGCTTACATAAAAACAAGAGCAGAAGGCTATAAGCGCGTTATGATAGCACATAGAAAAAGTACAGGTATGTCCGAATAATGCACAGCCCTTCCCGGTACCGTCTTTTGCAGATCTCCTCCCTCTGCCGCTGGCTTATTTTACCCCTGCTGACCAGTCTGTTGGTTGGCTGTTCTGCTGCGCCCAAAACAGAAACTTCAGCCAACCAGCCTGCCGCCAGTGATTTCAGCAGGCAACCTGTACCTGTGGTAATCACTTACACCCAGTCAACAGCTCCAGTTGCTGAGGTCAAAGGTTTGAATGCCTATCTTATTTATTATCTGCTGAGTGCCGAGCTGGCAGGTCAACGCAGTGATCTAGGTTACGCCCTGGATGTTTATCTGGCACTGACCCTGGAAACCCATCACCCGTTGATTGCTGAACGCGCCACCTGGATTGCCCAGTTTGCCCAGCAACCTCAGGCCGCTCTGGATGCCGCCATCATCTGGGCAAGAGTGACACCGAATAACCCTGATTCACAACGCACTGCGGCAGGCCTGCTATTACAGCAGGAACAGTATCTGGATGCTTTTGAGCACCTGCTGCGTTATGAACAACTGAGCGGTGAAAGCAACTACACCCTACTGGCCGGACATCTGGTAGACAGCAACAATCCGGTGGTCAGTGATCTTTATCAGCAAATGCTGCAACAAAGCCAGCAACGTGAAGCATCCAGCAGCGATCTGGAAACAGCTCTGGCGCTGCTGAGTGATGAGTTAGGTGACCGGCAAGCCACCCACACGCATCTCCAGGCTGCCCTGGATATCGAACCGGACAATGTTCGCGCCCTGCAATTAAAAGCCCGCCTGCTGCGACTTGATGGAGAGTCGGCTGCCGCGGAAGAAGTGCTGAACCAGGCATTAAAATCCAACCCTCAGGAAGTTCGCCTGTGGCTGGAGCTGGCACGCATCCAATTAAAAAGCGGGCAACTCCGAGCGGCAGAACAGACTTTTGATCGCATTATTACCCTGCAGCCGGATAACCCACAGATCCGCCTGGCACTGGCACGCATCCAGATGGAAACCGGCCAGAACTCTGCTGCCCGCCAGACTCTAGAGGAACTGACCGAATACCCGCTGCTGGCTGATCAGGCTTGGTTACATCTCGGACAACTGGCCGAAAATGATAAAGATACAGCCGCAGCACTGGAATCTTACCAGCAAATCACCGGTGGTCAGGCACTGCTGGAAGCCACCCGCGCCAGCACCAGAATCCTGCTGCAACAGAACCGGTATCACAGCGCATTACAATTAATACACCTCAAACGCAAGCAGGCACCGGAACTATCCACTCCCCTGACTCTGATGGGTGAACAGCTGCTGCGCCAGCAGAGTGATTATGTCGCTGCATTACAATGGATTGATGAAGGGCGTTATCTGCTGCCGGATGGGCAGGACTCACCGCAGCTGCTCTATTCCCGCGCCATGATCAACTTCCAGCTGAATGACCTGCAACAGATGGAAAATGACCTACTGCTGCTGCTGGAAATTGAACCCAACAGTGCCATGGCACTGAATGCCCTGGGTTATACACTGGTGGATCGAACCACACGCATTAACGAAGGTCTGTTATTGATCCAGAAGGCTCATGCACTGGACAGTGAAGCACCGGAAATTCTTGACTCCCTTGGCTGGGCACTGTTTAAACTGGGTCGTAAAGTAGAAGCACGGGAATATCTGGAAGAAGCCTACGCCCGCCTGTCAGATGAAGAAATTGCCGCACACCTGGCAGAAACCCTCTGGGAACTGGGCGAACGGGAACTGGCACTGGAACTGCTGCAACAACACCTGAACAGCACCACCGCCACTCCCGCCATCAACCAGATGCTGGAGCGCCGCCCGGACATTCAACCTCATTAAACAGGAAGCACCCCTAGCCGTTATGCCACACACCCTAAAAGCTCTGGCCTTATTTCTGCTGATGCTGTTTTTACTTGGTGGTTGCAGCAGTCAACCACTGGCACCACCCCCACCCGAAGCACAACAAGCCAACAGTCATCTGTGGCACTGGCAGATACAGGGACGTATTGCCCTGAATGACGGCAGCAACAGCCACTCCGCCACCCTGGACTGGCAACAACAGGGTTACCATTATCAACTACAGATTTTTGGCCCGCTGGGTCAGGGCAGTGCACGACTGGATGGACAACCCTTCCGGGTTTCACTGACCACCTCTGATGGTGAAGTGCTGATGGCCTCCAGCCCTGAACAACTGTTACAACAAGGGCTGGGCTGGAATTTTCCACTCTCTGATCTGATCTACTGGGTACGCGGCATTCCAGCACCAGGGGTTGCAATACAGATCAGCGACAACCAGCTGGAACAGAATGGCTGGCTGGTGGAGTGGCGACGTTATACTCTGGTTAATGGTCATCAATTACCACAGCTGCTGCTGGCCAGTAACGGCAGAGTGCAGTTGCGACTAGCCATCAATCAATGGCAGGTGTCTGAAGCACAGCCAGCGACACAACCGGCACCGTGAACATGCTTAATAGCCTGACTTTACCGGCACCCGCCAAATTAAACCGGATGCTGCACATTACCGGCAAACGTGCCGATGGTTATCACGAATTACAAACCCTGTTCCAGTTTCTGGATCTGGGTGATGAACTGACCTTTCAACTGACGGATGATGCCCAACTGCAACTCAGTCCCGTACTACCGGATGTTGCAGAGGATGACAACCTGGTGATGCGGGCAGCTCGATTACTGCTGCCACTGCGCCAGAACAAACAGCTGGGTGTTCACATCCACCTACAGAAAAATCTGCCGATGGGCGGCGGGCTGGGTGCAGGCAGCTCGGATGCCGCGACAACATTATTGGCACTGAACCAGCTCTGGCAACTGAATCTAGATCTGATCCAACTGGCAAAACTGGGATTAAAACTGGGCGCTGATGTGCCGGTGTTCATCTTTGGGCAAAGTGCCTGGGCTGAGGGTGTCGGCGAAAAACTCCAGGTCTGCCCGGTGGATGAGTCCGTTTGTTTATTGATCCACCCCGGCTGCCACTGCAATACCGCCACCCTGTTTGCTCACCCGGATCTACCACGCAACACCCCTGTTATCCATCCCTGTGAGCTACAGCAACATCTGGGCGAAAATGATTTTGAAGCCTTGGTTCTGAAACTCTACCCTGCTGTTCAAGCTGCTTTTTACTGGTTAAGGTCTGAAGGTGCAACTCCCCACCTGACCGGCAGCGGCGCCTGTGTGTACAGCCTGCTGCCAGACTTTGAACAGGCTGCTGAGCTGCTGACAAAATTACCCACACATTTTGCAGAATTTCCCAGCCGCGGTTGGATTACCCAAGGGCAGAATCTGTCACCGGCGCATAAAAAATTATCAGAACTCAAAGGTTCACTTTTCATTCCTGCTTGGTTATAATCTTCGCCCGTTGAGATTGGGGTGTCGCCAAGTGGTAAGGCAGCTGGTTTTGGTCCAGCCATGCGTGGGTTCGAATCCTTCCACCCCAGCCATCTCTTCCCAGAATTTCCTCAGGGTCGGTTCAGCAACCGCCCATCCTCTGTGAGACCTCAGTCATTAAGGTGAATCCGTGTCAAACTTGATGGTGTTTTCCGGCAATGCCAATCCTGAGCTGGGGCGCAAAGTAGTTGAGTGCCTCGATATCCGTATGGGTGATGCCACTATCGGTCAATTCAGTGATGGCGAAATTGCCATTGAAATCAACGAAAATGTTCGTGGTAAAGACGTTTTTGTGATTCAGTCCACCTGCGCGCCCACCAATGACAATCTGATGGAACTGATCCTGATGGTTGATGCACTGCGTCGTGCTTCTGCCCATCGTATCACTGCGGTTATTCCTTATTTTGGTTATGCCCGACAGGATCGTCGTGTACGTTCTGCCCGCGTCCCCATTTCCGCCAAAGTGATTGCTGACATGATGTGTGCTGCCGGGGTCAACCGTGTGATGACTATGGATTTGCACGCTGATCAGATCCAGGGCTTTTTTGATGTACCGGTGGACAATATCTACGGTTCACCCATCCTGATGGATGACATTGAGCGCCAGAACTATGAAAACATGGTGGTGGTTTCCCCAGACGTTGGTGGTGTGGTTCGTGCCCGCGCCATTGCCAAGGAACTGAATGACACCGATCTGGCAATCATCGACAAGCGTCGCCCCCAGGCCAACCAAGCGCAGGTCATGCACATCATTGGTGATGTGGAAGATCGTACCTGTGTACTGGTGGATGATATGGTGGATACCGCTGGCACTCTGTGCAAAGCCGCAGAAGCCCTGAAAAACCGTGGTGCCAAACGTGTAGTGGCTTATTCCACTCACGCGGTGCTGTCCGGTGCAGCCATCAACAACATTTCCAAATCCATTCTTGATGAGCTGATTGTCACGGATACCATTCCACTCAGTGAAGATGCACTCAAGTGTGGCAGAATCCGCCAGCTGACCATTTCCGGTCTGTTGGCTGAGGCGGTTCGCCGCGTCAGCAACGAAGAATCCATCAGCGCCATGTTCCGGTAAGGCGCTGAAGCAGAATTTCCCCGCCGGGGAATAACGTGAAAGGCAGGCAGTCTGGTCGCGGATGCCTGCTGATCCTTTTTATAAAGCAAGTCCATGAGGACACACCATGACACAATTTACTTTTGAAGCTACTGTACGTACCGACCTGGGTAAGGGTGCGAGCCGCCGCCTGCGTCGTGCAAACCAGCACATTCCTGCCATCATCTATGGTGGTGAAGAAGCGCCTCTGTCCATCTCTGTTGAGCAGCGTGAGTTCTACCGTATTCTGGAGCTGGAAGAGTCCATCTACACTTCTGTACTGAACCTGAATATTGATGGCAAGCCACAGCAAGTGATCCTGAAGGACATGCAGCGTCACCCCTTCAAGCCCACCGTAATGCACCTGGATTTCCAGCGTGTAGATAGCGGTCACAAGGTCGCTGTTCATGTCCCGCTGCACTTCCTGAATGAAGCTACTTGTGTTGGTGTGAAGCAGCAAGGTGGTCTGATCCAGCATCTGCTGAACGAAGTTGAAATCTCTGCCTTGCCACAGGATCTGCCAGCCTCTCTGGATATTGATGTTGCTGCCCTGGAAATTGGCCAGACCATCCACCTGACCGACCTGCAACTGCCAAAAGGCGTTAGCATTGTTGCTCTGGCTCACGGTGGTGACACGGGTGTGGTTAGCGTTCATGCCAAGAAAGGCAGCAAAGACGAAAACAGCGAAGAAGAAGCAGCTGCTGAATAATTCAGCCCTGCTTGTTTTGCTGTTACCCAGGGGCTCTTTTGGAGCCACCTGGGTTTTTCATATCTGCAAGGCCTGATTTTCCGGACATCCTGAACTATGGATACAAAAATCAAACTGCTGGTCGGACTGGGTAATCCCGGACAGGAATATGCCCGCACCCGACACAATGCCGGCGCCTGGCTGGTTGAAAACCTGGCACAACACTCTGGCAGCAGCCTGAAAGTGAGCAAGTTTCACGGCTTGCATGCTCAGGTTAACCTGGCTGGCAATCCGGTACATTTATTGATCCCTACAACGTTTATGAACCGCAGCGGGCAAGCCATCGCAGCACTGGCCAACTTCTACAAAATTGAGTCGGAAGCCATTCTGGTGGCACATGACGAGCTGGATTTACCACCCGGAAGTATCCGCCTGAAAAAAGGTGGCGGGCATGGTGGGCACAACGGTCTGCGTGACACCATCAGTGCATTAGGCAACAACCGCGAGTTTTATCGTCTCAGGATTGGTATAGGACATCCCGGCAGCGCCAGCCAGGTCACCGGTTATGTGCTGGGCAAAGCATCAGAAAATGAACAACTCTGTATTAATGCAGCACTGGATGAAAGTGAACGCCATCTGGACAAAATCATTAATGGCAATATGACTGCTGCCATGAACCATTTACACGCCTTCAAGGCAGAGTAGAGCTTACAGCCGGGTGCTTTTTCTATAGAATGCCCACCAACCATTTATCAGCAGATTCACGAAGGAAGCAACCTTATGGGTTTTAACTGTGGCATCGTTGGCCTGCCCAACGTCGGCAAATCTACCCTCTTTAATGCGCTGACCAAGTCCGGCATCGCAGCAGAGAACTTCCCCTTCTGCACTATCGAGCCAAACAGCGGTATTGTTCCCATGCCTGACCACCGGCTGGATGTACTGGCAGACATTGTTAAACCCGAGCGGGTGCTGCCCACCACCATGGAGTTTGTGGACATTGCCGGTCTGGTTGCCGGTGCCTCCAAGGGTGAGGGCCTGGGCAACAAGTTTCTGGCCAACATCCGCGAAACCCAGGCGATTGCCCATGTGGTGCGCTGCTTTGAAGATGACAATGTGATTCACGTGGCCAACCGGGTTGATCCGCGCAACGATATTGAAATTATCAACATGGAACTGGCACTGGCTGACCTGGACTCCGTTGAAAAAGGCATCCAGAAACTGGCACGACTGGCGAAGGGTGGCGACAAAGAATCCATCGCCCAGAAAGAAATTCTTGAGCGTATCCAGCCCCATGTTGCAGAAGGTCTGCCATTGCGCAGCTTTGGCCTGAACAGCGAAGAAAAATACCTACTCAGAAGTTATGGTTTTCTGACCCTCAAGCCCACCATGTACATTGCCAATGTTAATGAAGAAGGGTTTGAAAACAACCCTCATCTGGATGTAGTGCGCGAAATTGCTGCAGATGAACAAGCCATGGTGGTCCCTGTGTGCAATAAGATTGAGGCTGAAATTGCTGAGTTGGATGATGCCGAAGAAAAAGCCATGTTCCTGGAAACCATGGGGCTGGATGAACCCGGTCTGAACCGTGTGATTCGTGCCGGTTATGAGTTACTGGGTCTGCAAACCTACTTTACTGCCGGTGTTAAGGAAGTACGCGCCTGGACAGTCAAGAAAGGTGCGACCGCTCCGGAAGGTGCCGGTGTGATCCATACCGATTTCCAGAAGGGTTTTATCCGCGCAGAAGTGATTGCTTATGAAGACTTTGTTGCTTACAAGGGTGAACAGGGTGCCAAAGAAGCCGGTAAATGGCGACTGGAAGGCAAGGAATACATCATCAAGGATGGTGATGTGATGCACTATCGTTTTAACGTCTGAACTCGTTACAACAATTACTCGGGCAAGTTGCAACTTTGGTGTGAGTTTGATGGCAGCTAACAGAAGGCATCTATGAGTCACAGCTGGTCCTACCCTTCTGAAGTGAATCACCAGAGAAGTGTCTGCCAAGCAATAGATGTATGTGTTGCGTGCCATGGCATTACGTGAGCCAATCACCGTCAAGCCACTGGCATTCAACAAGGCTTTGTTACCACAGCCAAATAACACCGGCGGGCAATCTGTTTTCAGTCGTGCTTTTAGCCATTTCGGATATTCGGGGTCGGAACGCGTCACCACAGTGCAACAGGTGAAGACTGACTGGTGCGGCGTGCAATCAGTTCACCCTTGTTAAATACCACCAGCTCACCGGTTTGCATGATATCCCAGTCTTCATTAGTAGTCAGAGGTTCAGTAGCCAGCACACTGACCACATCCTTGGGTGTGGTGCAGGCAGCAAAATCGACCTTCAATTCGGTATCTTTTAACAAGGCCGGACCAAAAGGGGCGCGGCGGGTAATATGTGCCAGCTTGGTGGAACAATAGGCATAGAGGTTTTCACTGTCAGAAAACAACAGGTTAAAAACCCCCAGTCCACGCAACTCTTCACAACTCTGGTGAATCAACTGCTGCAGGGCTTCCGGGTTTGCAGGCGGCTGAGGAAAAGCTTCACGGATTTTACCCAGCAACCAACAAAACGCCCATTCACTGTCGGTGCAGCCAGTTGGCTGGTAAAAAGCCAGCGGCAAGACTTCACGAAAACCAGCCAGCTGACCGTTATGGGCATAACACCAGTGACGACCCCAGAGTTCGCGGGAAAAAGGATGGGTATTACCCAGATTGATCTGGCCGACATTGGCCTGACGGATATGACTGATCACGATCCGGCTTTTGATCGGGTAATCCAGTATCAGCCGTGCGACAGGAGAATGGATCGAAGGATGAGGGTCCTTGAATTCACGGTACCCCTCATCCTCATAAAAGGCCACACCCCAGCCATCCCGATGCGGACCGGTGGCACCACCGCGCTGCAGAAAACCGGCCATGCTGAAAGTGATGTCGGTCGGGACATTGGCACTCATGCCCAGCAGTTCACACATTCAACACAGCCTCACTTTTAACGACGATTGTCATCGTCATCATCTTCCAGTCCGTCCATATCCAGCTCCATATCATCATCCAGATCGGCCAGAGCATTATCATTTTGATCCATGGCATCACGACGTGCCTTGCGTTTATTCACAAAACGCCGGTACATCATAAAGGCCACCAGGAACAGCAGAATGTTTGCGATACCCAGAGCAATGTATATCCACAACATGCGTGGATCTTCCCAGCTTTCTATCGGGGATAAATCCAGACCACCTAACAAAGAGCCGCCTTCTGCCTTTTCTTCCGAAGCAGCCACATCATCGACAGGCGCAGAAGATTCTTCCTGAGGCAGCGGAATAACCGGAGTTGGCACTGCCTGAGGTATAAGATTCGGTACAAATGCTGGCGGTGATGATTCCTGCTCTGCCAGTTCTTGTTGTGAGGCCCGTGGACTTCCACTGGACTGGAGAATCAACTGTGGCAAATCAATACTGAGCGGCTGGTTTTTCATCTGCCCCTGAACCTGGACAGTAATGGTTTGATTCTGGCTGCGATCCAGACCACCCAGATCCACCTTCCACTCACCGTCACCACGATATTCAGCAGTCAGGGGTTCACCGTTGGCGGTCACACTAAAACTAATATCTGCCGGTTTTAAATCCGGATGCTGTGAACGCAGAATCACTCGGGGTGAACTGCCATCTTCCGGTAGTTGTAAACTGGCTGCTACTACATCCTGTACGTTAAAGCTGTGCACTACCTGACGACGGAAGGTTTTACCATCCACCTCAATTTTTATACTCTGTTCACCCAGCTCCGAGAACTGGCTGATTGTTGCAGCATAACGGGGGCGTGTATCTGCCAGTGGCATGCCAAAACTGGCCAGTACACGCTCACCCTTATGATGGTTAACTTTTACATCCAGAAGACCCAGGAACTCGCGGCGATCAATGATCCGACCTTCTTCTGTGAACCATGCTTCGATGTGTTCAGGATAACCGCGATACACCGTGGGTGGAAAACCACCGGAATGGAAGCGGATATCCGAAATGACTGTCACGCGATTATCGGGGTGTTCCGAGGTCTCGATATACCACTGACCAGCAGCAGGTTTATTCACGGTAATCATGGTGTAGCGCTGATTACCATGCCAGCGGATAGCCGGAACACTCTGTTCACGGGTGTACTGCTGACCGGATGGATCATGCAAAACGGAGGAAGCACCCGGAGCATGGAATACCAGCACAGTGAACTCATCAATGGTGGGGTCAATCAGAAAACGGTTGTCCTGCAAGGGAACTTCTTCTGAAGGTACAAAACGGTTCATGATCTGCAACAAGAGGGGCATCAGATCATCAGCAGTGTAAGCAATGGCATGAAGTCCACCGGTACGCTGTGCCATGGTGGACATCAGATCCAGGTCAGCTTCATCCGAGAGTGCCAGAGTGTGAATCACATAACCGGCATCCGCCAGTTTGGGCACCAGAGTTCTTAACAAGTGATCACGGGATTTCTGATTTTCGGCTGCACGCTGTTCTGCAGTAGCCGCTTCGGAAATATCCACCAGACCATCCGACAAGAGCACAATATGGCGCTCTCGTCCGGCATCAGCTCGGCCTACATCAGACGCAGCACGTTCGATGGCATTTTCGATATCTGTGAAGAGAGCCACAGAGTTGATTTTTGTAGCCTGCTGACGAGCGTTACGCCGCCAGCTCTCATTAACCTGACCATGAGGAACCAGCATGTTGACATAAGCACCAAAAGTCCAGATGCCGGCCTGACTATCCGCAGGCAGCAGATCAATCAACAGGTTGGTTGCCGGAATCCGCAAATTGTTCGGATCAGTGCGCTTCATGCTGCCGGAGATATCCACCACCAGCCGAACATCGGGCTGGGCAGCAAATACTTGCACAGCGGGCAGCAGCAGCGCAGGCAGCAGCAACGTCAGTAATAGCTTTTGCAGAACCTTACGAGCGAGCATTTTTTTCTCCGACACCTGTTCAATTATCCTTTTAATTTATGCTGATCTCTGGATCAGACACTGGCTTCAGCAAGGCGACGACCACGTTCTGTCAAATGCCAGCGCAGACCCCAACTGGAGTTAACCTTTCCGGCCAGACCTTTGGTCACCAGAATATTCAGGGATTTGAGTACATCATTGTCTGTCATGTCCAGCTCTTGCAACAAGCTGTCCTGGGTACGGAAAATATGCCGGCCAGTACCCAGCGCTTTTAATACCTGAGTAGCCGATACATCCAGATTATCCAAGGCATCCTGATCCTCAGCGCGGGAGTCTTCCATTTCGGTTTCAGTTTCAATCAGCGGTTGCAGGCTCAGCTGCAGCTGCTTGACGTGAAGACGCAGAGATTCAACCTCATCCTTGGCGGCATCAGCAGCCAGCAGGGTGCGATCCAGCTTATTGGTGACCACCAGACGGGAAGCAATGGCAGCAATCAGGCACAAGCCAGTGTAAATCAGTAATTGCCCAGGGTCATTCTGGCTCTGGGAAACAATACTGCTACCGACCAGATCCAGTGCCACCGGTACCAGAAATGCAGCACCAACACCCACCACCACGCAGCGCAACATGGCCGTGGTATCCTTGTTGTTCTGGTTCAGTAGGTAAAAGTTGATCAAGCCACCAAAAACACCGGCAATCAGCATTACCAGTGTAAGAATGATTACAAATCCGACCATTTTCTGTTTTCCTGTCTTGTAGCCTGTTATGGGTTATTCGTTTTCCGAAGATGTTTCCGTCGATTTATTTTTTCGCTGCAGGCGTTTTTTGCTCCAACCAAGCGCAAACGCCAGCGGCCAGGCAAGTACTAGCGCCACCAGCAAAGGTAAAGCTTTGGCGATAATAATGGTCGAAGGAACGCGGGTCAGCACATCCAGCACCAGCACAATAAAAATAGGAGCCACAGCAGATTCACTCACTGCGGCAGGGATTGCCAGAATAGCCAGCTGGCTCAAAGATATACCAACTTTAAGCGTAAAAGGAAGCCAGCGCATGAGTTTCCAGCTGGCCAGCACCAGCAAAGCAGCACTTAATGTGTAGGCTGCCCAGCTCAAAAAAATCAGACTATCCATTGTTGATCTTATTCAGGTCAGTTTTAAAGAATCCATACTAGTTGGGCTGGACACAGATTAAAAGAAACAAGTCGTAATCTTTTTTTCTGCCCATCATTCTATCCAGTGAATGATCCGCTCTTCCAGATCTGGATCTTGCAGCTGAGTTTCACAAACCACCTGCCCCGCCACACTCACACCCAGCGCCCGCATCGCTTTTTGATCACCCGTCAGCAACGGGTGCCACGAAGGCAAGCCCTGGTTTTCATGCCTCAGTCGATAAGCACAGGTGGACGGCAACATGGCATACACCGCCTCACCTTCTTCACGGATCGACATACAATCCGGCACATATTTCAAGCGATCTTCATAATGGCGGCAACGACAGGTTTTCAGGTTCAGCAGCTTACAAGCCACATCGGTGAAGTACACCTGATCATCGTCTTCATCCTGCAGTTTATGCAGACAACAGCGACCACAACCATCACAAAGGGCCTCCCATTCGGAATCCGACAACTGCTCCAGCGGCAACAACCAGAAGTGTTTACGCTGCGCCGGTTTAACCACTGCCGCCATTAATAACGTGCCTCGGTGGGTGCACAATACAGATCCAGCAGGTATTCCTCTCGCGCTGGCGGCATCTGCAGATAATAACCCTGGCTCATCAGCGCGTTACAAATATCACCGGCATTGGCTCTGGCCAGTTTCTTCTCTGGTGTCAGCAACAGGGTAAACACCGGCTGAGGTTTACCAAAACGGGATAGCAAGGCTTCCGGCACGGATTTCAGGCCACGTTGTTTGTCCACGTAAAGGTACATTTCATCTTTAACGGGACTACGAAACACTTCAGTCAGCACTCTCATGGTTCAGCCTTTTTTCTCAGACAGATCTTGCATCAGGGCTTCCAGCGGTACACGCCGCCAGTCCGGCCAGCCTTCGGGTACTTCCGGGGTTTGCCCCAGACTCAGTGCTTGTGTCCATTCATCGACATAACGACGACGTGCCAGTAACTCAACCGGCACCTGCAGGCTGGTCGCCAGTCCATCCAGTTCTTTTTTGAGTGCCTTGCGCTGGGTTTTGTATTCCTGACTCATGGGTGAAACCAGCACCGCCGGTAAAGCGTTATCCGGCCAGCTGGCTACAGCTTCGATACAATTCAGAATGTCTTGTCCATAACGCTTGATCCAGCCGGGAGTTGCTTCTTCTATACCCGTGAAAGCGGCCAGATGTTGTGGTTGATGCTCTGCCAGTGATTGCAGCAGATTGTCAGAAGCCACCCGGCTGCGTGGGCGATTCAGCTGACGGGCTTTTTCTTCTCGCCACAAAGCCAGCTGCTGTAAGACAGCCAGCTGCCGTGAATTTAGACGCCAGGCCTGTTTACAGCGCAGCCAGGCATCTTCCGGCACTGGATCAGCATCCGTCACCAACCACTGGCTTTCTTCTTCCAGTAGTTGCAACAGATCCTGCTGCAGGAGTTTTTCTTTTAACAGATGCCAGGCAGGCAGCAGAAATTCAACATCCTGCGCGGCGTATTTCTGCTGAGATTCAGTTAAAGGACGCTGCAGCCAGTCAGAACGGGTTTCACCTTTTTCCAGCACTATACCCAGAAAACGCTCCACCAGTCGCTGATAACCAATACCGGTTTCCTGCTCTACCAGTGCTGCCGCCAGCTGCGTGTCGATCAACGGCTGAGGCAGAACACCCAGCCAGTGCGCCAGCATTTCCAGATCTTCAGAGCAGCTGTGAAAAATCTTCTGCGGGCCACTGGTCAATAAACGCCGCAGTGCTTCAGCCTTGCCCAGTTTTAATACATCCAGCAGATAACAGGTCTGACCATCACTGACCTGCAACAAAGCTGGTTTGGGATAAAAAGTATCGGTGCGGATGAACTCGGTATCCATTGCCAGCTCTTGCTGCTGTTGCCATTGGTTACAAAGTTGTTCCAGTTGTACTGGGTCATCAACCCAGATACGGGGTAAAGTCATCCGTCAGTTTCCCTGCTATTGGTAAAACCCAGTCGTCCGGAAAAAGCCCGCGACAAGGTGCCACCATCAAGATATTCAAGCTCGCCACCCAGCGGAATGCCGTGAGCAAGATGTGTGACTTTAACCGGCAGTGAGGACAACAACTCAACCAGATACTGAGCGGTGGTTTCACCTTCCAAGGTTGGATTGGTGGCAAGAATCACCTCATCCACCGGTTCGTCTTTTAAACGTTGCAGCAGTTCAGCAAACCCCAGATCATCCGGGCCGATACCTTCCAGTGGTGACAAATGCCCCAGCAGCACAAAGTAACGGCCGTCATACACACCACTCTGCTCCAGCGCCAGCATATCTGCAGGGGTTTCCACCACACACAACACCGATAAATTACGTCGCCCGCTGCTACAGATGCGGCACAGGTCTTCTTCGGTCAGGGTGCGGCAACTGGAACAATGCCCCACCTGTTCCATCGCTCTGGCCAGCACACCGGATAAACGAGTACCACCGGCACGATCCCGCTCCAGCAGCTGCAAAGCCATGCGCTGGGCACTTTTAGGACCCACACCGGGCAGGCAACGCAGTGCCTGGATCAATTCTTCAATCAGTGGACTGAACTGCATGATAATCAGAAGGGCATCTTGAAGCCGGGTGGCAGCGGAATACCCGCAGTCAGCTCAGCCATTTTGTCTTTACTGGCCTGCTCCACACGGCGCACGGCATCATTCACCGCAGCAGCCAGCAGGTCTTCCAGCATTTCTTTATCTTCCTGCATCAGGCTGGGATCTATCTCCACCTTGCGTACATTATGGCGACCGGTCATGGTCACTTTAACCATGCCAGCACCGGACTCACCTATTGCTGTGGTGTTGGCAGCATCTTCCTGCAGTTTTTGCATTTTTTCCTGCATTTCCTGAGCCTGCTTCATCAGCTTGCCCATATCACCCATACCTTTAAACATGCTAACCCCTCAAACCAGTGAATTAATCTGTGTTATTTTCCGTCATCCAGCTTGCCGGTACAACGCTGGATGGATCGAGTTGTGCCTGAAACTGCTGTTGCAACAGCTGAATATGCGGATGCTGCTGCAAGCTGGCCAGAGTTTGCTCAAACGTCTGCTGGCGCTGTTTTTCCCGCCGCTGGGTGACGTTATCCAGCGGCAGTGGATCTCTGGCCTCAAATACCAGCTCAAAAGACTGCTGCAAACAATCCTGCAAGGCAACCAGCAAGGTGTTTTGGGCTTCAGCACTCATAAACGCCAGTGCCTGAGCCGGTGCGGCAAACCTCAGCTGACTTCCTTCCCGCTGCAAGAGGCACAGGTTACGAGCCTGAGTGCCACTCCAGCCATTCAATCCTAAACGATCAAACAGCTGCAACCAGTCTTCATTGTTCTGCAAACACCCTTGCAAATCACTTTGCAAACCCTCAACCGCCAACTCAGCAGCAACGGATACCAGGGGCTGAACAACAGCGGGTGCCACAGGCTCAACCACTGCAATGGGGGATTCACTCACCTGCAAAGGCGGCCCCTGAACCAGTTCTGCAGCGGCTGGCTGAATCACTTCAGCTACAGGTGTGGCAGCAGGCTCAGGGGCTTCAGGCTTTGGGAAAAGATCAATCTCCGGCACTTGTGGAATACCCAACGGACGAAACGCCAGCATCCGCAACAGAGTCATTTCCAGCCCGGTGCGAGGATCAGGCGCCAGCGCCAGATCACGACGGCCTTCAATCGCCAGCTGGTAAAATAACTGCACTTCCTCAGCAGGCAGTTGTGCAGCCAGTTGCAAAAGCTCTTCTTTATCCTGTAAATCCGGCGGCAGGGCTTCCGGCACCATCTGCGCCAAAGTCAGGCGGTGCAACAGGCTGGATAAATCCTGCAACACCGCCGCAAAATCTGGTGCCTGTTCAGCCAGACCACCCACCACCTGTAATAACCGGGCAGCATCGTGTGCCACCAGTGCTCTTAACAGATCCACCAGATGCCGGTGATCCAGCACACCCAGCATGCTTGCCACCTGCTCGGTTTGCAGGCTGCCTTGTCCAAACGCAATGGCCTGATCCGTCAGGCTTAAGGCATCACGCATGGAGCCATCCGCAGCACGACCCAGCAGCCAGAGAGCGGCATCATCAAAACTGACACCCTCTTCACCCAGCAGATAGCGCAGATGTTCAACAACACGCTCTGGTGGCATGTTTTTTAACTGAAACTGCAGACAGCGCGACAACACCGTCATGGGCAGTTTTTGTGGATCGGTGGTTGCCAGCAAAAATTTGACGTGAGGCGGTGGTTCTTCCAGAGTTTTTAACAACGCATTAAAACTGTGACTGGAGAGCATGTGCACTTCGTCGATCAGGTAGACCTTAAAACGTCCCCGCGTGGGGGCATACTGCACGTTATCCAGCAGCTCACGAGTATCTTCCACCTTGGTGCGGCTGGCGGCATCCACCTCGATCAGATCCACAAACCGCCCGGCATCAATTTCCAGGCAGGAGGAACACACCCCACAGGGTTCACTGCTGATGCCTGCATCACAGTTCAAGCACTTAGCAAGAATCCGCGCCAGCGTGGTTTTGCCCACACCGCGTGTACCAGTGAACAGGTAAGCATGGTGCAGCCGGTCGGTATCCAGCGCATTGATCAGTGCCTTGCTGACATGATCCTGCCCCACCAGCTGATGAAAATTTTTCGGACGCCATTTACGCGCCAGAACCTGATAACTCATGAGCTTGTTTCCGCCGCTGCTGAATTAAGAATTAAAACCGGAAGGATAACATGAATCGAGTAGGGTGATACGTTACCGCATCATCCCTCTTACAGAACCGTACGTACAAGCCTCGTGTATGGCTCATGCTATTAACTGAACCCTGAACTCAGGGACAGTAATTTCAGTTTTAATCTTCGTTCACACGAGATTAACCGATGGTGATATTTGGCAGGGTCGGGGCGGTCAGTACTACTTTTTCTGACGGGGCTATTACCTTGGCGGTACCGGTAACCACCTTTTCACCCTTCTGGTTAGTGACCAGACAATCCAGCTCCACAATCTTTTTGGCATCCTGCTTGTCTTTAACCGTCAGGGTCACGGTCAGAGTGTCATCCAGTTTTACCGGGCGGCGGAAGCTGAGTTCCTGACCCATATAAATGG
>NZ_JACUUA010000276.1 GCF_014859565.1 Marinospirillum sp.
GATGTTGCATACGAACCTCCTGAAAATGAGAGGTTCAGTTTGCAAAGACTTCAGGGTGTTGGATAGATGGGGTTTATGGTGCGGTTACCATTCGGCGATCAGTGTGCCCATGGAGGCCATTGATGAAGTCTTCCGTGAAGTGGAAGCGGGTGGTGTGGACTTTGGTGTGGTGCCGATTGAAAACTCCACCGAAGGCGTGATCAGCCATACCCTGGACAGTTTTATGGATTCAGGGCTGCAAATCAATGGTGAAGTGGTATTGCGCATTCATCAGCACCTGCTGGTCGGTGAAAACACCCGTCCGGATAAGATTTCCACCATCTACTCCCATGCATCTTCCTTGGCTCAGTGTCGCAAATGGCTGGATGCCCACTATCCCGGTGTGGAGCGGGTGATGCTGTTGAACAAACTGCAATAACACATCACTCATTTGCTTATAGGCTGGGTCGTGGTTTTCACTCCAGTCAGCAAACACATAATCCAACAGGTCTTTGAATTGCTGCTCAATATAGTGCGGCAACTGATCCCTGCCCAGCAGATTTTGCATCCCTTGAATCAACCAGTCATCATTGAGTTGCACCCAGCTATCGGAAACATCGTGTTTCTTTTCGTAGCTATCTAACAGTAGGTAGTATTTTGTCGTACCAGGGTAATGCTCTTCACACCAGTTCTGGTATTTTTCGACTTCGCGTTAAGCGGACAATTTTCTCGTAGTCTTCGGCCAGTAGAAGCTTGTTCAGTGCCTGTATAAAGGGGTGGGATTGTTGTTTTTTCATATCCGGGCTTTAAGCTCTTGTTTAAAAGCATTCAGGGAGGGCATGTCTATCTGAAGCACATCGATTTCACGGCTTTTCACCTTTTCTGCAAGGATTGTTGCCGTTGGCTCTTCGCCCAAGATTTCAGCGAGCTGGTCTTTCAAAGAGTTGGGGCTGCGGTCATTGCCAGAGGCTTCTTCCAGTTGAGCGCAGTGCTGATAAGGATTGTCGGGCTTTAAGGCACACAAGAGCCAGGCTTCGGATTTAGGTTTAGCCAACATGCCAATGCCATCACTGAAATGCTCACTGGCAAAGCCGTATTGCATGGATTCCAGCTTTTTCTGCCAGTCGCCCCTGTCGGCAGAGGCGGTGCCATCACTATCCCGAAACAAAATAGCGACTACACGATCATTTGCTTCCTCAGCGAACTGCTTTGCTAACTTGGCCAGGGCGGCAGCATTTTTGAAGTAGTAAGCGGTTTCCTTACCTTTTTTCTTGCCAGGTAGGGACATCCGCTTGCCTTTTGTAACCTGCCCTTTACCAAAGGCAGTCAAGTAGCTTTTGCTGACCAAGGTCACCAGATCGCTGGCAAGATGCGAAAACTCGTAGCCTTGAAAATGCTCAACATACTGATCAACCAGCCAGGCCAAGGGGCCAGCCTGAATACGATCACCGTCACAGAAATCAGCTTCTGGTTCGCAGCGGCCAAAATCACTGGCACCTTCTCCACTGAGCATCAGGCGCATGGCAGGCTTCCCTCTTCTGCCAGCCGCAGGATTTCCTGGTTCAGCTGCTGCAACTCAGTATCCACAAAAGCCTCACCCGGCCCGAGTACCGTCAGTTTTTCCTGCATGGAAGGAATGGAAAATAACGGGATGGCGCTGGTTGATCCCTGCGCGTTTTTATACAGATAAATCACACCGGCCTTAGCCGTTTCATCATCCAGATAATTCAGAATCAAAGGGCTATGGGTAGTGACTAGAATTTGATGCTCGCTATTGACCAGTGCATCGACCAGGAACTCGACCAGCTCTGGGTTGATGCCGTTTTCAATCTCATCAAACAGCAAAAAGTGCTCGTCCGAAGCCAACTGTGATAAGACCGCCATCAGGCGCAGCAGACCATCATTGATGTGCCGTGCTGGGGTAATCAGGGTTTGGCCACCAAACTGCTCATGGATCTCCAGTTGCTTCCAGCCGGATTTAAGTGAGCGTGTCTCTATGCGTTGTAATTGTTGATAGACCGGCGCTAAACGCTGGCGCAGATCGCTCTGCCCCTGGGCACCCAACTCATGGAGATAAGCCGACAGGCGCTGACCACCCAAACCCAGGTGTCCTTCAGCGGCGCGGGTTTTTAAGCGAAGCAGCTCGGGCGAAAGCAGATCCAGGGAGCGAACTTTTTTCACTTCTTCACGAAAAGCAGTCAGCAGTGGATTGAGCTGATTGCCTTTCAGTTGAGACAAGATTGAGCCTTCATACTCAAAAACCACTGGAAACTGCTCCTTTCCTGCATTGCCCGGTGCCTTGAGATGGCATTCCCCATCCGCCACTCTCAGCAGAAGCTGTCTTCCTAGGCTGATTTTTTCAGAGGTGCATCGCAAAGACTGGCGGTTGAAACTGCCTTGCCAGGCCAGCTCTTCGCCACCAGGTAACTCCAGCAAGAGCGAGAAGCTGACATTAGAGCGATTGGATAAACGCGAGTTGATATCAGCGGCTTGCCATTGACGCTCATTCAGCCAACCTTTCAAATCGCCGTGCATTAGCTGAGCCAAAAAATCGATGGCTTGCAGTACCGTAGACTTGCCTGCGCCATTTAAGCCGACTAGGCAGGTCAGCGGTGCCAGCGGCAGCTCAAAGTCCACCAAGGATTTGAAGTTGTTGACCTTGATGCGCTTAATCATTGTTTTGGCTCCACTTAATCTGATTTCTCACCAGTGACTTCCTTCACATTCGCGAGCAGGTCACCAAATTTGCCGTAGTTGACCTTTACGCCATCATCGAGATCCAGCTGGATGCGCTGGTCGGCGTAGTGGCGCAGTTTTTCATCAAACTGGTTGAGTTCGTGCAGTTGTTTTTGCAGGTGCGCCAGTTCTTTTTCGATGCGTTTGGCTTCGGTGGTGGAGCTGGCGTTGTCTTTGTCTTCATCTAGTTTTTGGATGTAGTTGCTCATGCGCGTTGCCAGCCAGGATGACCAGGCTGAATGCCGCTCACTAGCAACCCCGCTATCAGGCGGCTTTCCCGAACCATCAGGCCGCCCCCGATCAGGTCACTGTCATAACTGAAGCTTTGGCTGGCGCTTTTCAAAACCATTAGATTCCGAGTAGGTTTAAGGTGGAGTTGGCCTTATTCTACGCGCATCCTGTGAGGCTTTCAGTAAGAGCGTGGCTGCAGAAAAATGCGTGGTCATCGTTAACCTTTACCGCTCTGAGTCATCTCTGCTGCTTGGATCTTGCTTGGCTTGTTTTTCATCAATCATCTTCATCGTTCCGTAGAAAACAGCCATAAGAACACCGACAAAAAACCAAGGAGAAGGTGGTGGGTGATAGGCAATAATGATGGCTGCAGAAATAAGTACGATTATCATCGTGATTCCTCTATGTGCTCTTGCGGTAGGTGTGCCGGCTTTTCCGGCCACAAAAAAGAGCCACCCGAAGGCAGCTCAAGCGCAGGAAAGGTTCAAAATCAGTGTTGATGCTGCTGGTTGCGGGTTCTGATGACGACGATGACGAAATCACAAACGCAGCAACGGTTTTTCACTGATGACGAACGCCCGCATTTGCGGTTAATTTGGGCGAAGCGGAAAAACAGAGATCTTGCCCCACTAAAATGGGGCAAGTACACCGTCCGACAGCAGTGCCTTATACGTCTAGATTGCTTGATCCTGCCTTATTCATGAAAAATAGCTGAAAAGTGGGTGTGGCTTTGGTATGCTGTTGAAATATAACGTGTTCCGGCAAGAACGGTTTGTCTCAACCACCACCGCCACGGGTGAAACTATACCACCATGAAAACCTCATTCAATGCCTCCGTAAATCTTTCGCTCAGCAACCAAGCCAACAGCAGCGATGCCGGTGCGCTTCTGGTGCGTGAAGGCAACGCAGGTCCCGCCAAGGATGCAGCCACCTGGATTCCGCATCT
>NZ_JACUUA010000044.1 GCF_014859565.1 Marinospirillum sp.
TCGAGCCATCCCCATGCCCTCTTTACCTGAAAACCCGATCAAACCATAGTTCAGCAGGTCTTTCTACAGCCTGAACGCCCCGTTCACGGGCAGCGTCTCGTGAAGCAACTTAGGCTGCTTGCATTTTCAACTAGCAAGCACCCGCCTGTTGCGCCCCATACCTTGCCTGGCTTTCGGTGTACTTGTCTCCAGCACTTGATGAAAGTTGATTAATTAGGCCATTGCACGAGAACCCCGAGATGCTGAGGTACTGCTTTGCAGATCTTATCGCCTGCTTGTTCCAATCAATGTTAAGACTATCAACCGCTACAGTTGCATCGGAAACCTTATAACCATCCCCATAGTCTGATGACAGCTGTTCAATAAGCCCGCTCCGTGAGAAGCCAGAGATGCTGAGGTACTGCTGCGCAGATCTGACGGCATTCTCTTGAGGCCCAGTCAGGCTTCCCGCCCATGTAGGTGCGGCAGCAAAAAAAATAACAATCATTGCTAATTTCAGAAGTTTCATAGTAATTTCTCCGTTTGTGAAAATGTGAGCCTAACGATGCTGTAGGAAAACCTCAGCCAAAAAAACTGGTCATTTTTGTATTAAAAATGGCGTTCCACGTGAGTTCTGGAGCAATTTTCATCACCTAGAAACCAAGAATTTACGTAGGAGCGCTAAAAAACTCTCAAAACAAGGGCGTCAATTACAACGGCCCGTGCCTTTGTTTGTTAGAGTTTTTTGTGTATTCCATTAGAGCTCGAGCCAACGCAGCAAATGCATGGATTAATTTTGTTCTATAATTATATTTTGCAACTTTGACAACAGGGAAATTAGCTAGAGCCTCGTCCACCCACACATTAAGGCCACTCTCCACCAAGGAAAACTGCCACTCATGAGCAAGTTTATTTCTTATCTTATTCAAAAAAAATAGAGAACGAACAATTTTATAACCCTGATCAGTTTCATCCATCACATCCGAAATCAACTTAACCTTCTTATGGAATGAGGCATCCTTATTACTGCCATAGCCCGCCATGCTTAAAAAGCTGTCCATGAAGACCTCTAATATAAGGTGCCCCTTTAACAGCAATAGCTCAGCATTTTTATGCTTCTCAAGGTTGAACCAAACCGCCCACTCAAGAACCTTCTTTAGGTTTTCATTCATGCATGACTCTAACGTCTGGAACAACGAAGGAGCGAAGCGACGTCCGAGCCGGAAGGACCGAATTGCTTGTGGTTGTTAAGTGCGATACATGATCAGAGACCATCTCGACCCATTCTCCAAACTACCACCTCATCTTTTAGGGTGTTTACAATCAATGTCATTTCCAAGGATTCAAAGTAGTAGTTTGAGATGATGTCCGGATTCCTGGTTGTTACTGGAAATTCTTCCCATTCACCAAAACGATCTCTCCAAAAACTAGGATCCCATTCTGAACCCATAATGACATTCTCAATTACCCACTGTTGATCTTCATTGCGTTGAGCAACTAGCTCGGATGACTCACCAGAGCCCTTTAATGAAATTGGGTGGCTATGCTCCAAGCTTTCACTGACACCTGATGACCTAGATTCTTCATCCTGAAATCCCCAACGTGGATAAAAGTTCGCCGCTACCTCATATTGTCCAGTTGGTAGATCACTTACATCGAATGTTGCCTGCCCTATTCCATTCACCAGTCGTACGCGCTCATTCTTACCAATCCACGTATCATCTGGCGCTTGATCAGCCAGGCTAATACTAGCCATCAGTTCGATAGTACCGGGTATGCTTGTCGTTAATACAAGATGGACTTGACTATCGTTCAAACTCCGGCCAGAAACTGATACTGAATAGCCCTCGGGTGGGTGTGAGGCTGATTTATTTTCGGCGACATTCGCTGGTTTTGAAGCATTATCAGGTGTCGAAACGTCATTTTGAGCATCACAGCCGATTAAAGACATAGCAGCTACTATCGACAGCAAGGACCCAATAAAACGTGCTCTGGAATATACCATTCTATATCTCCTGATTCGTTGCTTGCACATAACATTTGTATAGTGGTCTGAACGACCATTTTTGCTGATCACTTTGCATTAAGCCGCTATTCGGCCTGCTGTAGTGCAGCACCCTTGATTGCACTGCTTTTCTTCAAAAATACAACCTGTACCGATCATGGAAATTCAGTCGCTGTGTACGTTATCCCAAAATTTCACAGTTACCGCAACCCCTTACTTTTGTTGTTTTTATTATTTGTTTTTGAGTCAACTCAGGAAATAACCATCACACTGACTATTTTGCTATCACGATGTTCATTTTCAAAAACCTCAGCATCCAGAAGAAATGGGGCGTCCAAGATTAATCAGACGAGCAAGGGGGCATACCCTGTGTTTTTTTCGCATGACAAAGCCATGCAAGCTCTAGATTGCGTGAGGAATTTCCAGTCCGTTGGGCACTCTGGGGAATTGTTGAGGTTTTACCACGCTACCGCCGGGGATGGCGTTGGTGAGTGCCTGCATCCCTGCGACTTGTGTAGCTATATCCATTAAACAGGTTCAAATCTACTAATTTGAGCAGCAAATAACAACCCTTTCAGGCTCCTTTTATGGAGCCTCTACAGGTTCTTTTTCCAGCTTATCTCTCCAGGTTTCCACCCAGCCGAGCAGGGCGGGTATAACCACCAGCACCAGTACGGTCGCTACAGCCAGGCCAAATACCAGTGAAACCGCCATGGGGATCAAAAACTGTGCTTGTACCGATCGTTCAAACAACAGCGGCACCAGCCCCACAATGGTAGTGATGGAGGTGATCAGTACCGCTCGCAAGCGCTGGCAAGAGGCTTCAACAATTGCCAGATCCCGTTCCATGCCACTTTTGCGTAATTCCTGATAAAAACTCACCAGTATGATGGAGTTGTTGACCACAATGCCGGTGAGTCCAAACAAACCAAAAAGGGACAGGATGGTGAGTTCGATATTCATCACAAAATGCCCCAGTGTGGCACCCAGCAAGCCAAACGGGATAATCGCCATCACCACCACCGGCAGCAGGTAACTGCTGAACATCCAGGCCAGCACTACAAAAATGCCAACCAGTGCAAACAGCAGTCCCATGCGCATATCACCCAGGGTTTCTGCCTGATCCACCGCACGCCCCTGAAACGACCAGTTCACACCAAAACGTTCAGCAATTTCTGGTAATACACTGGCTGCCAGTCGCTCACGAATCTGACCGGCATTACCCTGTGCCCGATCCACTTCAGCAGATACATGCACGGCCAGTCGTGCATCGGCATGGCGCAGGGTTTCAAATCCTGGCTGAAAATCAATACTCACTAACTGATCCAGCGGCACCCAGCCCTGATTACCGGGCAAGGGTAAGGCCAGTTGGTTCAGTATGGATGCCCGGTGCCGCTCGTTATCCGGCAGGCGCACACGTACTTCCACTTCTTCCAGCCCATCTTGGTACAGCTGCACCAGTGCACCATCAAAAAAGCCACGCAGTTCAGCCGCGAGTGTTCGTGGTGAATAACCCAGCGCCAGCGCCTCTGGCCTTAGTTGCAGCAACAGCTGTTCACGGCCATAAGGGGTGTCGTCTTCCACTGCATACAACCCGGATATATCCTGCATTCGTCCGGCCAGCTCCAGCGCTGCCTGTTTAAGCACCACTGCTGAAGCACCACTGAGGCGTACATCCACGTCCCGCCCCGGTGGACCACCGGTCACTGCGGTAATAATCACCGCATCCAGCCCCGGTGCAGTGGGCATCCGGCTGTTCCACTCATCAATCAACTGCTGGTTACGTACATCCCGCTGATCCGGTGAGGTAAGTTCCACCAGAATGGCAGCAAACTGATCCCCCTGCGGCGCGGCACCATCCTGACTTAATAACTGCCCCAGTCGGGTCACCCGTGTTTGAACCAAGGCTTCACCCAGCTCTTGTTCTGCATCCAGCAGTGCCTGATCCATTTGATCCATAAAAGCCGCAACTTTTTCTGGTGAGGTACCGGCTACAAACGAGACATTGGCACGGATTGTGGTGCCATCTGGATTGGGAAAAAAGGTAAAACCCACTCGACCACCGGCCAGCATACCTACAGCCAGAATAAACAGCGCGACAGCTCCGGCCAGGGTGAGTCCTTTTTGTGCCACGGCAGCAGTGACCCAGCCACGAAAACGCTGATCACGAAAATGCTCCAGTCCACGTTCAAAACGGGCACTGATGCCTGTACGTTGTTCTGGTGAGGTCAGGGGATTACGCGCCAGCCCACGTTTGAGCTGATGCGGCAGGATTAAAAAGCTGATGATCAGGGTTGCCAGGATGACACAAATCACCACCAGCGGGATTTCAAACATGATTTTGCCCATGATGCCGCCCACCAGCATCAGCGGGAAAAAGGCCGCCACGGTGGTCAGGGATGAGGCCACCACCGGGCCAATCATGCGTCGGGCACCAGCTTCTGCGGCATCCTCAGCAGACATGCCCTGTGCTCGCAGGGTATAAGCGTGTTCTGAAACCACTATGGCGTTGTCCACAATAATACCCAGCGCCATGATAAAACCGAACAGGGACATCATGTTGATGCTGCCCCCAAACACCCACAAGGCGACAAACGCGGTGGTGAAGGCAATCGGGATACCCAGCGCCACGCGCAAAGCCAGCTGACCACTGAGGAATAAAAACAGGATTGCCACCACCAGAATCAAACCGCCCAAGCCGTTTTTTAACAGCAGCTTGATGCGTTCATCAATCAGCTCCCACAGCTGGTCATAGACTTTTAATTCCACCTGCGGCGGCAGACTGGACTGGTTTTTTTCCAGCCAGTCATTAAACAAACGAGCCGCTTTTAATGCATCAGTGCTTTCGGTGCGTTGCAGCCACAATTCAACCGCTGGTTTGCCCTGATACCGAATCAGGGTTTGTCCATCCCTTGGGCGTTTTTCCAACGTGGCAATATCCGCCAGCGTCAGTAGCCCCTGCCCGGCATCAGCGGTTACAGGCAGGCGTGCAAAGGCTTCCAGATCCCGTGCCTGCTCCAGAATACGCAACTGCCGCCCGCCTTGATCACGCCCCACCAGCCCCGCTGGTTGATCCTGACTGTAAGCCGCCAGACGCTCCGCCAGCTGACGCGGTGTCATGGATATCGCCAGCAGATTATTCAGCGGTACCTCAATGGCAACCACTTCTTGTGGCAGGCCACCAAAATCCACTCGCTCAATGCCTGTATCCAGCAATTCCTGCTCAAACCGGCGGGATAACTGACGTAATTCATCAGCATCTTCCAAGCCGGTCAGTAACAAACGCGCTATGGGTTCATAACGCACAATTCGCGTCACTACCGGGGTTTCTGCGGCATCCGGCAGGTTACGAAGCTGTGCCACCCGATCTTCCACCTGAGCCAAGGCCTGGGTCATGTCTGTACCGTCACGAAACTCCAGTGTGATGGCAGCAACACTCAGCGCCGAGGTGGATGTCATGGACTTGAGACCATCCACACTGCGCAGTACATTTTCCAGCGGCAGGGTGACACCTGTTTCCACATCTTCAGCACTGGCACCCACCCAAACCACCCGCACACTGACAAAATCCAGCGCAAAATTAGGGAAAAACTGGGTATTCAGTTTGATTAATGCCCAGCTGCCGGACATTAACATCAGCAACACCAGCAGATTGCTGGCCAGGCGGTGTTTCAGAAACAGACCAATCAGGCCGCCGTGCTCACTCATTACCGGACTCCAGCTGGATCACGTCCACCACATCCACCAGCAGGCTATCCATGGCATTGGGTAAACGATTCGCCAGAATGGGATCTCGCGGTTGCAGGCTTGCCGCACGAACCAGTACACCCGGCTGTCCACTTCTTGGCAGATCACCCAGCAGCTCAACTTGTATGCCCTGCAGTCGGCCTTCTTCAATTCGATAAATTCGATCCCGCCCCTGCAGGGCATCAACGGGTAACCAGTACACCTGTTGTTGCAGCGGCAAATCCAGACGTGCATCAACAAACTGCCCCAGTGCCAGCCCGTCAGCCTTCCCTTCCTGCAACACAAAAGTGGCAAGAATACCGGCTGAATCACTGGTGCGACCGGCCAGTTGCTGTAACTCAAACACCAACGGCTGACCATCCAGATCCACTCTTGCCCGCAGGGATTCACCCGCCTGCATGGCTGCACGTATGGCAGGCAACCAGCTCAGTGATAAACGGGCTTCCATCTCCAGTGCCTGGGGTGAAAAAACACTCAACAGCGGTTCATTCAGGCTGACTCGATCACCGGCAGCCACCAGCACTTCTTGAATCCGCAGGGTTCGATCCGCACGTAACTCGGTTGCCGTCAGATCCCTCTGCGCCTGTTGCAACTGGACTTCTGCCCGACGAATACTGGCCTCCAGCTGTTGTAACCGCGATGGGTGCTGCTCAACCGCCAATTCACGGTTCATCAAAGCCAAGCGTTGCTGACTTAAAGCCAGACTGGCTTCTTCCACCTGACGTTGTGAGGCACGATCCCCGGCAGCCAGCTGCTGTTGCCGCTGATACTGACGTTCCGTCAGTTGCAACATGGAGCGTTCTTGCTCCAGCGCACGCAGATCCACCTGATGCTGACTGAGGCGTTGCAAGTGCTGGGATTTCAGATCCTGCAGTTCCGCCTGGCGTTGATGAAACAAGGCACGGGCATCAAGATCATCCAACTGTAATAACAAATCACCTTCCGCCACCTGTTGACCGCTGCGCACCGCAACTGTTTTGACATCCCCGGCACTGCGAGCCCTTAACATGGCATCACTGGCACTGGTTAACTGACCAAACAAGCGCAACTGGGGCGCAAAATCACCCTGCTCCACACGAATCACCGCCACTGGCCAGCGCCGTTCTTCATCACCTGCCGGGGGTGGTTCTGGGCGTGTCATACGCAATATCACAAACCCCAGCAGGGCAACAGCAATCACGATCGGGGGTAAAAAACGTTTGATAAGGGGCGGCATAGATTAGCGATTCCTGAAGTAAAATTTGACGTTCAAGTCTAAGGTACTTGGCGATAAAAATACACTCAATAACTCAACGCAAAAAATTGACACAGATCACTATGAATGTATTTTTAATAGTGGTTTTTTGAGACGATCTGAACCATGCAAAACAAACGATAAAACTGTTATATCTGAAATAAACAGTAAATAAAACTATAAAAATAATAAATCGCAGCATCTACATGTACAAAAAACAATCTACCATTAAAAAATGCAAAATATGGCACTTTAAACCCTTGTTTACATGAATCTTTTGCCAGATTGACTGCATTCGGGCCTGCCAGTAATCTGCCGAAACTTTCTGATCCACCAGCGGAGATTTGCCGTTTTGAGTACCGAGCAGCCCAGTCAGATACAACCCGATGGTGTGTTGTTGGTCCTGGATCCCGAGAATTTTAAGATTATCCAGGTCAGCGCCAATACCAACGAGTGGCTGAGTAAAAAGCCTGAAGAATTACTGGGTCAGGCCGTCAGTTATGTACTTGGATCCGATGTGGGTGGCTTTCTTCTCAAAGTCCTGTCACAACCGCCTTCTTTTCAGCCTCAATTACAACCCATCAGTTTTGGCGGGCGCAGCTTCTCCTTGCGAACCCATTATCATTCCAGCGGCCTGCTGGTAGAAATGGAACCTCTGCCGGATGATGACCACCTGCTGACCTATAAGCTTTTTTCCAAGCTCAGCAATTTTTTTCATGATCTGGAACTCACCAGTGATCCCGACCGGCTGCTGAAAATGGCAGCCCGAATTCTGCGAGAAACAACCGGCCATGAAAGTGTCAGAGTGCATCGTTTTGATCCGGAGTGGAACAGCGAGGTTATTTTTGAAGATCGCGCTGACGGTGAGCAACATCTGCTGGGGCACCACTTTCCTGCAAACAATATCCCGGCCAGGGTTCGCCACCTCTATCGTATTAACCGTACCCGCCAGATCAGTCATTGCAAACACACCCCGGTGGATTTGATCCCTGCCAGCAACCCGATCACCGACACGGTGGATTTGACCCGTACCCACCTGCGCAGTATTGAGCCCGAACATCTGGAATACATGTACAACACTGGGGCTCTTTCTTCTCTAACCCTGTCAATCATGCCGGATGGGCATCTCTGGGGTGTGCTGGTTTGTGAGAGTAGCCAACCCCGTTACCTCAGCCCACCGGTACGAGCCTTTTGCAGCATGGTGGTACAGCTGGTCAGTGAAAACCTGCAGTTGGCATTTAACCGCCAGTTCTCACATCAGATGAGTCGGCTGGGTCGTGCGATTGATCAATTTAATGCCGGATTCCAAGCCGAGTTTGAGCTGCATGACGCCCTGTCCGGTATCACTCACCTGCTGGCACCTTTTGAAGCCGATGCTCTGGTATTACGGCTGGATGGTGTTGATTACCTCTACGGTCGAGACATCACCCCAGAAGCCATCCAATGCCTGCGGGAAGTGGTGCATAAACAGACCCGAAGCGGCATCGCCTATGCAGAAAAAGTGCCCGACAGTCTGTCAGGTAAAACAGACTGGATTGCCGGTTATCTGTTTATGCCCCTAGCGGCACAGGCAGAAGAGTATCTGATCCTGCTCCGTTCTGAGCAGAGCAGTTTAAAAACCTGGGCAGCAGATCCAAGCAGAAGAGACACAGCACCTCACGTGGACTATAAAGTCTGGCAAGAAGAAGTTAAAGGCCAGAGTCTGCCGTGGGAAAGACACCACAGAGCTGCGGCCAGTCGTCTGCGACGCGCAATTAATCTGCGTATGGCCAGTGAAATGGCTCGCCTGCGCAAGCATGATGAGGAAATGGCACATCTGGCAACCCACGACAAGCTGACTGACTTGCCCAACCGCCTGTTGCTGGAGGATCGATTAGAACGAGCAGTTGCCAAGGCACGCAGAGATCGTGGTGTTTGTGCGGTGTTATTTATGGATCTGGATGGTTTTAAACCCATCAATGATCAACATGGGCATGATACTGGTGATGAAATCCTGCGCCGGATTGCCCGCAGACTGGAAAGTAATATCCGTGAGTCGGATACCTTTGCCCGTCTGGGAGGGGATGAGTTTGTGTTTATCCTGGGTGGATTCTGTTCTCAATCAACCGGACGTTTTGGCACAGAAACCCTAGCACAAAAGCTGATTGCCAGCCTTAAAGACCCCTTTGTGCTGGAAGATCAGCGTAGTTTCCAAGTCAGCGCCAGCATAGGTATTGCTCTTTATCCCTTTGATGCGGAAACACCGGAGGCACTGACCCGAGCAGCGGACCAGGCCATGTATAACGTTAAACAATCTGGGCGGCACAACTATCTGTTTTTTAGTGACTTTTCATAAGCCGCTACCTTACGACTGACTGTAGAGGGGTGTACAGAAAAATGTTCAGCAATCTGCTGTAAGGTATATCCCCCATCCAGATACGCTCGTGCCATAGCTTCAGCACCCTCCCAGCCATCACGAAAATCCGCCAGTAACAATCGGGACTTCACCGCAGATTGTACTGTCTGCTGACGAATCCTTTTTACAAACTGACGATCACCCAGAAACTGCTGATGGCGTATCTGATCCCACAGCCGCTGCTGCTGTTCTCGACTGAGGTATTGCGGCCAGAAATCTCTAGATTGAACGACGGCACCAGAAACCTGTTGTAAACGTTCAATATCCAGCGGAACCAGTGAAGAGTGATGCCCAGCCATGGCTGCAGCACTGCTCCAAGGCCAATCCAGCGGCTGTTTTACCAGTCCCAGACGCCGTGGCTCAGTCAGCACTTCATGCACCAGGGGTAAAAGATACTGCTGTTCATCCACCAGCACAGCCTGAAAACGCCCTGAGAAAAGTCGTCCCTTGCGTCCATGCCGTTGATTAAATTGCCGAGTATAAGAGGCATTTAATTGATGCATACCCAGTGACAGTCGCCCATCCTGCGGGCTCACCACCAGGTGATAGTGTTGCTCCAACTGGCACCAAGCCAAACAACGCCAATGGTAACGTGACATCACACCTTTGAGGATGTCGACCCAATCTTGCCGATCCTGCTCACCTTGATAAAGAGTTGCGTCACAGCATCTGGAAGTCAGATGATACAAAGCACCCGGTAACTCGTAACGCAATGGCCTAGCCATGGTTCACTCCCTGTCTATTGCTTTATATCAAGCCTAGTACAGAGTGTTACATTATGCGTTGAATTAAAAATACTTCTCAGTTGCTGAACCCGAGCCAAGAAACCGACTGATCACCTGATAAGTATCCAAACAGCAGTCTGGCACTAGATCTTCCATATTAAGATAGGCATGCAACATCCCCGGATAATGCTGATGCACACATGGCACACCCGCATTGTTCAGTTTAGCCAGAAAGGCCCTAGCTTCATCATGCAGCGGGCAAAAACCCGCCGTAATAATCAAAGTGGATGGCAGTTTGTCCGTAACCTGCATAAACAGAGGTGAGGCCAGCAACCGGTTTTCATTCTGCTGAAAATACTGGTCGTAATACCATTCAATTTGGTCTCGCTCCAACAGGTAACCCTCTGCCAATGTCTGAATGGAAGGAAAACCAAGCGTGTAATCCAGCCCCGGATAAATCAGTATCTGGTGAGTTAAAGGTTGTTTGTTCCGATGCTGTAATAATGCTGACACTGAAGCAGCCAGTGCACCTCCACCTGAGTCACCCGCAATGGCCAGTTGTGCATCAGCGTAGTTGAAGTGGTGCTGATCCAGCACCTTCCTGATGTGGTCAACAACCAGCAGGCAATCATTCAGACCCGCCGGATACGGATACTCTGGAGCCAGCCGATATTCCACTGATACCACCAGATTACCGCTGGTCAGCGCCAGCTTACGGCAAATGGGATCATAAACATCAATACTGCCAGCAACATGACCGCCACCATGAACATAAATACACACTGGTTTGCAACGATCAGGAGCTGGGTCATAAATACGTACCGGCACGGAAGTGTCAGCACCGGTCACCCGTGTATCCGTAATGTGTGGAAAATCTGGAATGTCTGTCACAAGACCAGCCGTTAATTTTGCCAGACCTTCTCGTACATCCAACGGCTGTAACGTCAGTCCGGCAATCCTTTCCCTTTGAGCGTAGCGATTGTACTTCACCAGCCAGTCAGCCAGCCTTGCATCTAATAAAGGCATACTCTGCTTCCCAGTTCAGCTGTTCAGCACTTAAAAAGCACCAGCGCCTTACCCTGACAGATCGTGCGACCCGCAGCATCTGTACAAACAGTATCCAGGTTCACCAAGGACTTTCCCGGTCTCAGTTGTGTAATCATCACACTTGCCTGAACCGGCTCATCGGGTCGAACCAAGTATTCAAACACCATGGACTGCTTCAGATACATGGTGCCAGCACCCGGCAATCGAACACCCAGCAGGTATGAAAAAAGTGCGGCAATCAAAGGTTCCGGCAGTGTTACCAACGGCCCTTGCCAGCCAGACAAGCTCTGCCACTCAGCCAGTTCATTCGGCTGATAACAGCGTTTAACACTGCTCATCTGCCCCACCTGCAACAAGTCAAATCGGCGTATTATGCTGCTCATACTGGTGTCTCCTTACCCTCATTTGATTGCAAATGACAAACACCACTCAAGCAGGAGAGTCCATCAGGTCGTAGGATATCAACATGCAGGATCATCACCCCTCCCTCCTCCGCCTCAATATGCAGGTGAAGTTTCAGCCGTTGGTCAGCATAAGCCGGATGTGTAAAAGTCAGAGACTGCTCCAGTAACGTGGCACCGGGGAAATGGCCATTCAGTACTGCTCGCAAACGGGAAAAAAGCAGCATTCCGTGTGAAACAGTGGCTCCAAAGTGAGTAGTGGCCGCATAAATCGGATCCGTGTGAATTGGATTGTCATCACCACTTAGCTTGGCAAAAACATCAAAATCCGACTGACTGAGTTGCAGGGTTTCAACAAGGGGATTTGCAAATTTTTTAGCGGTATCCATGGCGTAACTCCTGCTTGGTGATTTTCCCCATGGCATTACGAGGCAAGTGATCCTGCTGCACAAAACTGGCCGGTATCTTGTAAGTCGCCAGATGTTGACTGCAAAAAGCACGTAAATCCTCTGGTGCGGGAATTTCTTCTCCAACATCACAGATAATAAACGCCTTGCCAACCTCCCCCCATTTTGAATCGGGTACTCCGATGACCGCCACTTCCCGAATTAACGGGTGTTGTAATAACACCTTTTCAATTTCTGCCGGATAAACATTTTCGCCTCCAGAAATAAACATATCCTTGGAGCGATCCACCAGCGTAAAAAAGCCATCTGCATCACAACGAGCAATATCCCCAGTGCGCAACCAGCCATCCGCAGTAAAAGCACTGGTTGTGGCATCCGGTTGTTGCCAGTAACCCGGTGTTATACCCGGCCCTCGCACCAATAATTCACCCGCTTGTTGTTTCTCCACATCACAACCGGATGGATCAACCAGTCTCACTTGGGTCATGATTAAAGGACGTCCAACAGATCCGATTTTTTCAATCACCCGATCTTCATCAGCCAGAAATACCGAAGGGCCTGTTTCTGTCATGCCGTAACCGGTTCGAATTTTGATGCCCAGCTCGACATACCGCTGTGCTACGGGCAAGGACAAGGCTGCACCTCCACAACTCCAGGACCTGACACCTCGCAGACGTGCACCATCAAAATCCGGATGATCCAGCAAAGCCTGATAAATGGCCGGCACACCAAAAAAAACGGTGGCTCGTTGTTCAAGCACTTCCAGTGTCTGGTCCGGATCAAAAGTGGGTGCGACCAATACCGTTCCGCCCACAAACAACACACCAGTGGAATAAAGATTGATGCCGCTGGTATGAAAAAGTGGTAACACATTAAGCAAGACATCAGAGGATGCCAGCGACACCGCTGTACCAATACTCAGGTAGTTGGCAAGCATCATACGAAAGGTTTGAACCACCCCTTTGGGTCGTCCGGTGGTGCCAGAGGTGTACAACAAATACCAAGGGCGATCAGGATCACTTGGTGGAACAGGTGCCAAATCCGGGTTAACCCGATTCAGATCATAAGCATAACCCAGCTGATCACTGGCTCCATCCATATCCAGCAACTGCAGCTCTGTTCTGCTGGACTGCAAATCACAAGCTTTATCCCGGAAACTGGCGGTATGAATCAACACAACAGGTGAGCAGTCTTCCAGCAACTGCAGCAATTCACCCTGTGCCAGACGCCAGTTCAGTGGAACCAGTATCAACCCAGCCTTGCCACAAGCAAACAACAGGGCAAAAAACTCTGCACGGCTTTCGCCCAACCAAGCGATACGATCACCCGGTTTTAACGCCCAGTGTTGGACTGCCGCTTGGGCAATTCTGGACGCTCTTTTATTCAGTTCACCATAGGTAAAACGCTCACCCGTGCCCAGATCTTCCAAAGCTAGATGATCTGGATTCTGTCTTGCTCGGTGGGCAAGAAGATCAAACATCTCCATATCACACCTCCTATTTTTGTTTTTATTAACACGAGAGGCCTTATCTTTTTGCGAGAAACTGCCGCATTCCCTCTTCAGCCTCGGAAGTTACAATCTGCTGCAGAAAGTGGATTTTCTCCTGCTCCAGTGCCTTGGCAACCTGGTGCAAGTCAGGCCGGGTCAGTGCTAGGGTGTGACGAATACTTCCAGTCACACCACAACTGACCCTGGCAGCCAGTTGCATGGCACTAGCAGCCAGTGTTTCTTGCGGAACCATCTGATGAATTAAACCCAGTTGTTGTGCTTCTTCTGCTTTAATACATAAATTCAGTAACTGAATCTCCAGAGCTTTGTTTCGCCCAACCCGATCAGCCATAAGGCAACTCCAGCCACCATCCGGACTAAAACCAACCACGGTATACCAAGGGGCAAAACTGGCTTGAGGAGCAGCAACAACCAAGTCACATGCAAGCACTAATCCCACACTTCCACCAGTGACCGCTCCTTGCACCTCCGCTAATGTCGGACAAGGTAACGACAAGAGAGCAAGAATGGATTCATGCAATAAACCCACCAGAGTAGCGGCATACTCACCGCGCTCACTGGCTGGCACCGCATAAAAAGCGGCTACATCACCACCGGTAGAAAAAGAGCGCCCTTCTGCAGCCAAGATCAACACCCTAGGTGGTGCCTGCTGCAACTGCTGTAGAGTCAATAACAATGGCTCAAGCAGCTCCGGCACCAGTGCGTTATGCCTTTCTGGGCGGTTCAAAATAATCCGTACCACCCCATCCGGTGCATCCACCCGAGTGATCATTCAGACTCCGATCCGCTTGTGCTGGTTAATCCGTGCCGGAGAAAATCATCAAGGGTTTCAGTCACCTGATCCAACGACAGATCATCCTGCCAGAGTGCAAAACGCATTCCGAGAAAGTGTGACATTCCCATCAACATCCAGTTACGCACCTGATTGTTACCGGGGCGTATTTCTCCTGCGGCAGTTGCCTGATCCAGCACCTCACCGTAAGACTTGCCGAATTCTTCGTAATACTCCCGGTAAATGGCTTCATCAACAAACAAAGCTTCCTGCAGCACACGATACATCCAGGGGTTTTCTTTTACATATTGCAGGAAAGCACGAAGCCCACGCGATTCAGCCTCAATCCGATCAGTAGAACCGGCAACACTACGCGCCAGATGAAGTCGCAGGTTATGACCCATCTCCCGAATCAATTCCCGCAGGGCTTCTTCTTTACCTTCGAAATACGAATAAAAAGACCCCAAGGCAACCCCGGCAACTCGGGTAATGTCATTCACACCAGCCTGATGGTATCCCAGGGTTCCAAAGCACTCTTCTGCCGCTTTAAGAATTTTTGCGCGTGTTCGCTGGCCACGAGCAGTCTTCGGCGTGCGATTCAGGATGGCTATAGGTGCCCCCTTGCTACTTTCATCTTTGCTTTTGCTGCTTTCAACAATGGTTGCCATAAAAATTTCGCTGGATGGTTGTTTTTTTATGAAATATGAATCAGTATTCATGTTGAGGTTAAGCCCCGACCAGCAGCATGTCAAGCAGCAATACATGCCAACGGGAATATAAAAATAAGATTGACCTAGTTCTGGAGTAAGCAGAATGAAACGTTTTTTTGTCACTATAACTCTGGCAGCATCCACTCTGGCTTTTAATGCCACCATTCAAGCTGAACCCATCAAAATTGCGCACGTCACCGGCTTCTCTGGCCCACTTGCAGCCTATGCTGAACAGCTCAGTGTAGGCATGGCAATGGGTTTTGAGTACGCCACTGAAGGCTCCCTAACTATTGAAGGGCGCCCGATTGAAATCCTCCGCAAGGACACCCAGAGTGATCCTGCACGAGCTCGTGCACTGGTTGAAGAAGCCTATGCAGAAGATAACGTGCATCTGGTTGTTGGGCCGGTTGCCTCCGGTGTGGCGCTGGCCACCCTGCCGATTGCAGAAGAGTACGAACGAATCATCATGCCCGAAGGGGTAGCGGATGCCATCACCGGCTCCCAGTGGAATCGTTATGTGGTTCGCATCGGGCGCAACTCTTCACAGGATGCCATATCCAATGCCGTTGCCATTGGTGAACCCGGTGTCTGTGTTGCCACCATTGCGCAGGATTATGCTTTCGGACGTGATGGTGTTGCAGCCTATAAACGCGCACTGCATTCGGTCGGAGGCCAGGTGGTTCATGAAGAATACCTGCCCACTGATGCCACCGATTTCACGGCAGCAGCCCAGCGCTTGTTTAACGCACTGCGCAACCGTAATGATTGTGACAAGGGTAAGCATATTTTTTCCATCTGGGCTGGTGCGACCAATCCACTCCCCAGAATTCAGGATCTGCAACCTCAGCGTTTTGGTATTCAGTTGACCAGCGGTGGCAATATCCTGCCCGCTCTGGTCAGCAATGCAGATCTGCCGGGTATGGAAGGTGCAACCTTCTATTATTTTGAACTACCCAAAAACCCCATCAATGACTGGTTTGTTGCCGAGCACTTCAAACGTCATAACGCCGCCCCAGACTTTTTTACCGCCCAAGGGTTCTCTCAGGCCATGGCTATTACTGCCGCTATCCGCAAGTCAGGCGGTTCAACGGATACCGAAGATCTGCTTGCCGCTTTTAAAGGGTTAGATTTTGATACCCCCAAAGGACGGATGCACATTCGTGCAGAGGATCATCAGGCATTACAGGCCATGTATCACTTCCGAACCCTAGTTCAGGAACGGGATGATTGGTTTGCCAATCGCACCGTCACTGCCGGTGTACCCGAACTGGTGCGTATTATTGAAATTGATGAAATGGACATCCCGATCCTGAATCGATGAATTCTAATTTCACAATGGAATTTTAGGCCATGACAAACAAGCCTCCTGTACTGGAAACACGAGACCTGACCATAGAGTTTGGCGGACATGTTGCTGTCAATCAGGTTTCCTGTGCATTTCATGCCGGTACACTGACCACCATCATCGGCCCCAACGGGGCCGGTAAAACCACCTGTTTTAATCTGATATCCGGACAACTGCGCGCAACATCCGGCAGTGTATTGCTGGAAGGCAAAGACATTACTGCTTTTTCTGCAGAAGCCCGAACAGATCTGGGACTTGGTCGTGCTTTCCAGCTTACCAACCTGTTTCCCAACCTTTCTGCACTGGAAAACGTTCGGCTGGCAGTGGCATCCAGCCACCGTATTGGTCACAACTTCTGGCAACGGGCAACATCCAGAACAGACCTTCAGGAACTAGCCAGTGAATACCTGCGCCGTGTTAATTTGCTGCACCGTGCCAACACACCCGTATCCAACCTGCCACACGGCGACCAGCGTAAGTTAGAAGTGGCTCTGTTAATGGCACTAGAACCCAAGGTTTTTATGTTTGATGAACCCACCGCGGGTATGAGTGTTGATGAAGTACCCGTGATTCTTGAGCTGATTGCAAACCTCAAGGAACAAACCGATAAAGTGATCCTGCTGGTTGAACACAAAATGGATATTGTCAGATCCCTTTCAGACCGGATTGTAGTGCTGCACAACGGCACACTGATGGCAGATGGTCAACCAGACGAAGTTATTGCCTCACAGGTTGTACAGGAAGCCTACCTGGGCATCTTGCCAACCCCCGATGCTGAGGAAACCAGCTGATGACTGAAAACATTCTGGAATTGACAGATATACATGCTGACATCGACCAGTACCACATACTGCATGGCGTAAATCTGCAAGTACGTCAGGGTGAGCTGGCCGTACTGCTCGGGCGCAACGGTGCAGGTAAAAGTACAACACTGCGCACCATCATGGGCCGCAATAAGGTCACACAGGGCAAGGTCGCCTTCCGAGGTGAAGACATCACTCACCTGAGTACACCGAAGATTGCCCGCAAAAAAATTGCCTTTGTACCTGAAAACATGGGTGTTTTCAGTCAGCTATCGGTGCGTGAAAACCTGTTGCTGGCCGCGATCAGTGGCCCGATTGATACAACTCGCCTTGAGTGGTTGTTCGGTTTTTTTCCACCACTCGAACGCTTCTGGCACAAGGCTGCAGGAAACCTTTCCGGCGGGCAAAAACAGATGCTGGCCATTGCCAGAGCCATGATTGAACCGCGAGACCTTTTGCTGGTGGATGAACCGACCAAAGGTCTGGCACCCGCCATCATTGATGATCTTGCTTCAGCCTTTGAAGAGCTTAAGGCACAGAAGGTTTCTATTCTTCTGGTCGAGCAGAACTTTAATTTCTCACGCCGTCTTGGTCAGTCAGTAGCCGTGATGAATGATGGTCAGGTTGTCCATACCGGACAAATGGCAGATCTCGCCAATGATGAAACACTGCAACATAAACTACTGGGGCTCGGACTCGCAGCTCACCAGTAGGGAGAAAGAAACAATGAACACCAAAACACTGCACTGGAAAAGCTTTGGATACCACTGGCTCAAACGCCTGAAGCATTTCAGTCAGCAGCAGCCCCACTTGCTGCTGCTGGGTCTGATGCTTTTTGCTTCCCTACTGATGATAAATACAACTACCTGGCTGACCCTGACACTCAGTGGTCTGGCGATGGGTGCCATGCTGTTTCTGATGGCATCAGGCATGACACTCACTTTTGGTTTGATGAGTGTACTTAACCTAGCTCACGGTGCTTTTATCTCACTGGGTGCATTCATCGGGGCAACAGTACTGACGGTCTGGATGACCGACCAGAGTGGTGCTAACACCTGGGCAGCCAACCTGATGGCTGTAATACCGGCATTATTGCTGGCTTTTCTGGTGGCAGGAATGATTGGCTGGATCTTTGAAGTGCTGGCAATCAAACCGGTATATGGCGACCACCTGAAACAGATTCTGATGACTGTAGGTGGGTCGATCATACTGATCCAACTGATAGAAGTGGTCTGGGGTGCCAATGAAATTCCCGTGCCTCGCCCAGCCTCCCTTCGAGGGGCATTAATTTTGCCCGAAATGATTCCAATTGTTGGTGGTCTGGTACTGGAAAAATACCGACTAATGGCACTGGGACTGGGGCTGGCTGTTTATGCCGCCATGCTGTGGATCATTGATCGCACTCGACTGGGCATTCTGATCCGGGCAGGAGTGGAAAGCAGAGAAATGGTGGAAATACAGGGTTACCGGATCGGTTTTCTGTTTCTGGGGGTATTCATCGCCGGTTCAGCACTGGCAGGGCTGGGAGGAGCCATGTGGGCCATGTACCGTGAAATCATCACTGCTCACATGGGAGAAGAGCTGATGATCTCGGTTATTGTGATCATCATACTCGGGGGACTTGGCTCAATTCGTGGCTGTTTTTATGGTGCGCTGCTGGTGGGATTGATCAATCTGTATGTTGGTTATCTTGAGCCACGCCTGGCCGCTGTGGCCACTGTAGGTCTTATGGTCGCAGTATTAATGTGGCGTCCGCAGGGACTGATCCCCGTTATCAAGGTATAAAACAATGAAGATGATGAGTGCAATTTTATCCGACGATTTTCCCCGCAGTCGACTATTAACAGCCCTGCTGGTTATCATTGTGCTGGCACTGGCACTAGGCCCATTTTTGTTTCCCGGGACCCGCGCCTTTACCACTCTGGGAATGATCTGTGTTTTTGTTCTGGTGGTTGCTTCTTATGACCTGATGCTGGGTTACACCCACATTGTATCCTTTGCACACACCCTGTTTTTTGGTATTGGCGCTTATGGTATAGCACTTGCAATCAATCATCTGGGTTCAAACTTTACTGCAGTGTTCACAGGACTGCTCATCGCCTTGTTAGTCAGTCTGCTACTGTCCTTGCTGCTGGGGTTGCTGTCACTGAGAGTCAAAGCGATTTTTTTTGCACTGGTGACTCTGGCTGTTGCTTTTGCGTTTATGAGTCTGGTCACCCAGCTTTATCATATCACCGGGGGTGAAGACGGCATGCGTGTCAGGGTTCCACGTGAGCTGGGGCCCGCCTGGAGATTGCTGGAAAATCCCCTACCAGGTTTTAACATCAGCAGTTGGCTGAGCACCCTCTTCACTCAACCCTGGAATCTTGCCTCAGCCTTTAAAGAAGCACACTTTCAAGTCGCTATCACGGGACGGGTGGTGATGTACTACATCACTTTCCTGATCTCCACGCTGGCATTTTTGTTCCTGCTGAGGCTGGTCAACTCTCCATTCGGGCGTGTGTTACAGGCTATCCGCGAGAATGAATTCAGAGCACAGGCGCTGGGATATCGCACCATTTATTACAGAACAGCGGTGGTGATGCTATCAGCTGCTCTGGTAACCCTAGCTGGAGCCATGTTTGCGCTGCTCAATCGTTACGTTAACCCGGAGAACACTCTGAATTTTGAGCTGATGGTATTCATACTGCTGATGTGTGTGATTGGTGGCATGGGCACCCTGTACGGTGCCTTGGTGGGAGCTACATTGTTCATTCTCGCTCAGAACTACCTGCAGGATATGCTGCAGTGGATTGGTGATCGCACCAATGCCAGTGGTCCTTTTGCTGAACTGGTTGCACCAGAACACTGGTTACTCTGGTTCGGCCTGCTTTTTGTACTCAGTGTATATTTCTTTCCGGCAGGGATTGTTGGGCAGTTACGCCTCTGGGCCAGTAAAAAACGCACAACAACTGAATAACACAGGTGATGCTCAGGTTTTATAAGGTCTACGGAAGGTGTTGCCAAGTGACTGGCAATACCTTCCTTTGGAAATGCTGGCGTAGATCGCCTCACCCATCCCTGAACTGGAGTTTTGCTAACTGACGGTAAAGAGGTGAGGACTCCAGCAGCTCAGCATGAGTACCGGATGCAATCAGGCGTCCCTGATCCAGCAGCAGGATACGGTCTGCAGAAATAACAGTGGCCAGGCGATGGGCAATAACCAGCGAAGTGCGCCCCAGCATTAATCGATCCAGTGCCTGTTGTACCAGTGCTTCACTGGCCGCATCCAGTGCGCTGGTGGCTTCGTCCAACAGCAATACCCGTGGATCACGCAGCAGTGCACGGGCAATGGCTAGGCGTTGTCGCTGACCACCAGACAACTGCACACCACCGGGACCTAACCAAGTCTGCATACCTTGCGGTAGACGCTCAATAAAATCCATGGCCTGAGCTTCACGGGCAGCATTCAGCACGGCCTGATCATCCGCACCCGGACAACCATAACGGATGTTTTCTTCTGCCGTACCGGTAAACAACACCGGTTCCTGTGCTACCAGTGCCATACAACGGCGCAGCTCTATCGGATCCAGCTGTTGCAGCGGCACACCATCCAGCAGAATCTGTCCGGCATCTGGATCATAAAACCGCAGCAGGAGTTTCAGCAGGCTGCTTTTACCGGCACCGGATGGTCCCACCAGTGCCACTCGTTCACCTGAGCGGATATCCAGATTTAGCTCACTTAGCGCCGCCTGTTCCGGGCGGGAAGGGTAAGCAAAAGTCACTTGCCGGAAGGTCAATTTACCCTGCACCGGTTGCGGCAAGGCTTGTGGCAGTGCAGGCGCGGCAATTCGGGGTTTTGCAGCCAGCAGTTCCAGTAAACGCTCAGCAGCACCAATGGCCCGCTGCACCTCGCCGGCCACTTCTGCCAGAGCAGCCACCGCACCGGCAGCCACCAGCGCATAAAATACAAAAGAAATCAGCTCACCATGGCTCATGCGACCGGACAACACATCATGCCCGCCTTGCCACAGAATGATGCCCACTGCAGTAAAAGCCACCAGCAGGGCAAATCCGGTCAGCAGAGCCCGCTGGAAGATACGGGCACGCGCCACCACAAAAGCTTCCTCCACCCGCTCTCCGTAAAGGCGACGATCTTCTGTTTCGTGACTGCAGGATTGTACTGTTTCGATGCCTTTTAACGCCTCACCGGCATAAGAACCCAGTGCCGCCACCTGATCCTGACTGGAACGGGACAAACGCCGTACCCGGCGACCAAACCAGAGCACCGGCACTACTGCCAGCGGAATACCCAGCAGCACCATCAATGTTAGCCAAGGACTGGTGATCAACAACAGAATCACTGCACCGGTCAGCGACAACAGGTTGCGCAGTGCCATCGATAGAGAGGAGCCGAACAGGCTTTGTAATACCGAAGTATCCGCCGTCAGGCGGCTCTGGATTTCACCGGCACCATTGCGGAAAAAATACTCTGGTTCCAGTGAAAGAAGATGATTAAAAACCTGATGACGCAGGTCGGCGGCCAGGCGTTCACCAATCCAGCTGACCAGATAAAAACGACAGGCAGAAGCCACAGCCAGCAGTGTCACCACCCCCAGCGTGCCGATTAATGCCAGATTCAACCAGTGTGGATCACCGGAAGCAAACCCCCGATCCACCACCAGACGCAACCCCTGCCCCAGCAACAACACCCCGCTGGCCGCCACCACCAGCGCAATCCCGGCCAGCAGCAACTGCAGCTTGTATGGTGCCAGAAAACCAGCCAGACGCAGCAGTATACGGGGATCAGATTTGGGGGATGAACTCACAGATCAGCCATAGAATTAAAACAGCAGGACAGACAAGCAGAAGGGTGAGCCAAAATGGCAGCAGCTATTTGGACGCTCAAGCCACTTTACCTGGACGATGTGTGATGTCACCACGACCAGCAAGCAAGCCTTCGATCGAGATATCCTCATCCAGCGCATCCCAGTGAATGCCACATGGACTCAGCTCAAAATCAAGGCGCTGTTCCGGGGTGGCAGACAACAGCCGTGGAAACCATGCCAGAGGTACACCCAGCATTCTACCGTCACTCAACTCGACCCAGAAGCTGCTGTCATCAAAACGAATCGACTTAGGCGAAATGCACATGAACAGGCTCCAGAGGGTTTCCTTCGTTAGAGTAGAAGAAAAACCTGAGCCCATCCACACGCAGTATGACAGGCATAACTTTAAATCAGCTCCAGTCCACCCATGTAGGGTTTCAGCACTTCCGGTACACGGATGCGGCCATCAGCCTGCTGGTAGTTTTCCAGTACCGCAACCAGGCAACGACCCACCGCCAGGCCAGAGCCATTAAGGGTGTGCAACAGTTCGGGTTTACCGGTTTCCGGGTTGCGGAAGCGCGCCTGCATGCGACGTGCCTGAAAATCCTCACAATTGGATACCGAAGAAATCTCACGGTAGGTATTCTGGCTGGGAATCCATACTTCCAGATCATAGGTCTTGGCGGCACCAAAACCCATATCACAGGTACACAGGCTCAGCACACGATAAGGCAATTCCAGCTTTTGCAGGATTGCTTCAGCATGGCCGACCATTTCATCCAGTGCCAGATAAGACTGCTCTGGATGCACCAGCTGTACCATTTCTACCTTCTCGAACTGGTGCTGACGA
>NZ_JACUUA010000277.1 GCF_014859565.1 Marinospirillum sp.
ATCAAGCGGAAGCAGAAGAAGGCAGGGATGATGGATAGTTATCTGCCTACTTAACCAATAAGCACCCTGCAGGAGCGTAGTCCTGGTGTGAGCGCAGTCCCTGCGCGATAAAGCAAAAAATAACTATACTGACACCATCAGTCAGCTAATAGTGAGGAGTTTGCCATGTACGCTATAGAATTTGAAACCGATATAAAAAATGAATTTATACGAATTCCAGAGTACGAAAAGTTGAAAAACAAGCACGTCAAGGTGATTTTGTTGGCCGAAGAAATGCTGGAAAAAAAAGCCCAACTAACAAAGCGTTATCCTGCCAATGTACCACCGATCAGCTTTACAGGGGATGTCATTGATACTGCGCCAGCTACAGACTGGAATTTGAACGGATGATCGTTCTTGACACCCATATATGGCTCTGGTGGATGTCAAAGTCACCTCAAATGAAACCAGAATGGAACCAAGCGATTACTACATCTGAGCGTATTGGAGTCAGTGCAATCAGTCTGTTTGAAGTATCCTGGTTAGTGCAACGCAAACGAATAGAGCTAGGCTGTGCCCTTGACTGGTGGTTTGAACAAGCTCTGGATGGCTCAAATAAACGCATCCTCACAGCAGAAAACCTGGATGACCTGCTCTCTGTAGGAGCGCAGTCCCTGCGCGATTCTGAAACCTTATCGCTCGCAGAGCGAGCTTCTACAAAGTATTACAAATAGATAGACTAGCTGAGAATCTTAATTGTCTATATTAGTAACAGCACAAAAATTGTAGGTATCAAGATGAAACTCCTCATCACTGGCGGCGCGGGCTTTATCGGCTCTGCTGTTATCCGCCACATTATTCAAAATACCCAAGATAGCGTCATCAATGTCGATAAATTGACCTATGCAGGTAATCTTGAAAACCTAACAGCGGTAAGCAGCAACGAACGCTATGCTTTTGAACAGGTGGATATCTGCAATCGTGCTGAACTGGAACGCGTGTTTGCTGAACACCAGCCGGATGCCATCATGCACTTGGCGGCTGAAAGCCATGTCGATCGCTCCATAGATGGCCCCGCTGCCTTTATTGAAACCAACATCGTAGGCACCTATACACTGTTAGAAGTGGCAAGAAGCTATTGGCAAGGCTTGGATGAGCAACGCAAACAAAGCTTCCGCTTTCATCACATTTCCACTGATGAAGTCTACGGCGACCTGCCACACCCTGATCAAGACAAACAAGCTACTCAAAAGCTGTTTACAGAAACCACGGCCTACGCTCCCAGTAGCCCTTATTCAGCCAGCAAAGCCAGTTCAGATCATCTGGTACGCTCATGGCGCAGAACCTACGGCTTGCCCACACTCATTACCAACTGCTCCAACAACTACGGGCCTTACCACTTCCCGGAAAAGCTGGTGCCCTTGATGATCCTCAATGCACTGGAAGGCAAGCCGCTACCCATCTACGGCAAGGGTGACCAGATTCGTGACTGGTTGTATGTTGAAGACCATGCCCGAGCCCTCTATAAGGTCGTCACCGAAGGCAAGGTGGGTGAAACCTACAACATCGGTGGGCACAACGAAAAACAAAACATCGAAGTCATTCATGCTCTGTGTGACATTCTCCAGAAATTAGCCCCACCCTCTGAAAACAAAAGTCTTGTCGGTGCGCAGCCTGTGGGAGCGCACTCTGTGCGCGATTACAAAGAACTGATTACTTTCGTCAAAGACCGCCCCGGGCATGATCGCCGCTATGCCATTGATGCCAGCAAGATCGAAAAAGAACTGGGCTGGCAACCATTAGAAACCTTTGAATCTGGCATTCGCAAAACCGTACACTGGTATCTCGATAACCTGGAATGGTGCCATCGTGTGCAGGATGGCTCCTACCAGCGTCAGCGATTAGGCTCATTGAGCTGACAACTAAACGAGAATACCTATGTTTCTAAAAGCGTTACACCTCAGTGGCTTGCTCAGCTTTAGTACAGAGTCTGAAACTGTTGAACTGGGAAACCTGAACATACTGATCGGCCCGAATGGCTCCGGCAAGTCTAATTTTATTGAAGCCATAGATCTGTTGCGTGCTGCGCCCACTGATTTCAGTAAATTCTTAAGTGATGGCGGTGGTATTCGAGACTGGCTCTGGAAAGGCGATCAACAAGGTAAACAACCACGTGCTCGAATTGAAGCGGTTCTTGAAAATCAGAATGGACCGCAACCTTTGCGTTACTGCCTGGAGTTTATCGAAGAATACCAGCGCTTCACCATAGAAGATGAACGGGTTGAAAATGAAACTCCGACAGAGGGTCACACCAACCCTTACTTTTACTATCATTTTAATCAAGGCCACCCAACGCTCAATGTAAAGGGCGATACCCGTGAGCTACGGCGCGAAGACATCGAATTCAACCGATCCATTCTGGCCCAACGTAAAGACCCGGATCAATACCCGGAAATTACCTATCTGGGTAAAACACTGGGCAAAATCGGGCTGTATCGCGAATGGAGTTTTGGGCGGTTAACCAAGCCACGCATTCCGCAGAAAGCGGAACTACCCAATGAACACCTACTGCCGGATGCCAGTAACCTCGGTCTGGTGCTGAACAGACTGCGCCGTGACTCGGAAGCCAAAAGAAAACTGTTGGAAGCGTTAAGCAACCTCTACGAAGGTATAGACGACTTCGATGTTCAGATTGAGGGCGGCACCGTACAGGTATTCTTTCAGGAAGGGCGCAACATGATTCCAGCAACCCGTCTGTCAGATGGAACGCTGCGCTACCTGTGTTTGTTGGCAATACTCTGCCATCCGCAACCGCAACCGTTGATTTGCATTGAAGAGCCGGAACTGGGCTTGCACCCTGACATACTGCCGGTGATCGCAGACCTGCTCATTGAAGCCTCGGAAAGAACACAACTGATCGTGACCACCCATTCGGATGTACTGGTTGATGCTATGACAAGCCAGCCCGAAAGTATTCTGGTGTGCGAACGCGATACCGAAAATGGCACCCGAATAAACCGGCTGAATAAGGAAGAACTCCAGCCCTGGCTGGAGAATTATCGCCTGGGGTCATTATGGACAAGCGGAGAGCTGGGAGGCACAAGGTGGTAACTATTTACCTAGAGGGTGGTGGTGATGCCCCTCAGTTGAAGGCGCGTTGCCGCAAAGCATTCAACAAATTCATCGAAAAAATGGGCTTTAAAGGTAAGATGCCGAAACTAGTAGCCTGCGGCAGCAGGCGAAACGCCTATGAACGGTTCTGCACCGCTATCGCTCAAAACAAAAAAGCACTGCTTCTGGTCGACAGTGAAGCTTTTGTTGCCAAAACCCACGAGTTCAATGCCTGGTTACATGTTCAACAGCGTGAAGGGGATAGCTGGACAATGCCCGCGCAAGCCACACCTGAATCCTGCAACCTGATGGTAGAATGCATGGAAAACTGGTTTTTGGCCGATATTCCGGCTTTACAAGCCTATTACGGTGCCGGTTTCAAACCAGACAAATTGCCAAGTATCAGCCACGGGATAGAAAAAGTCGGCAAGCAGCAGGTCTACCAAGGCTTGAAACAAGCAACGCACTCAACCCGCAAAGGTAGCTACAGCAAGGGCGATCACTCCTTTGCCATTCTGGAACAGATCAACCCTGATAACGTCACTGCCGCCAGTGAGTGGGCTGCAAAGTTCAAGCAACGCCTGCAGAATGCGATGGGTAAGTAAGTTCCACGTACTGAATTCAAGGTATTTATTCATGAAAGGCATTATCTTAGCCGGTGGCTCCGGCACCCGTTTGTACCCCATCACCAAGGGCGTATCCAAGCAATTACTGCCCATCTACGACAAACCCATGATCTATTACCCGCTCTCGGTACTCATGCTGGCAGGCATT
>NZ_JACUUA010000278.1 GCF_014859565.1 Marinospirillum sp.
TCATGAAGGAGCTAAATGCTTCGGGGCGTTATGCCTGTGCCTATGCCAATATCGAGGGTGCGCAGGCTGCGCGGGGTGATGAAACCCAGGGCATACCAACGGCCTGTAGTGCCATTGCTCGCAGTATTGAAGACTATTTGGATATGTCCAACTTGAATCAATGGTGGACAAAAGCAGGTCGCCAGCATCAACCTCAGGATCAGCTTACGCAGCTGTTACGCCAGTGGGCTAAGTTATCTGATAAACCCACTGTATTGTTATTGGATGAAGTGGATGCACTGGTGGGTGACACGCTGATTTCTCTGCTGCGCCAGATCAGAGCCGGTTACGCCCAGCGCCCGGATTTTTTCCCTCAATCCATTATTCTCTGTGGGGTGCGTGATGTGCGTGACTACCGGATGCATCAGGAAGGGGCTGAGGTGATCACCGGCGGCAGCGCTTTCAATATCAAGGCCAAATCCCTGCGGATGGGTAACTTCACTGAACAGGAAACCCGCAGTCTGTGGTTGCAGCATACCGAGGAAACGGGACAGGTCTTTGATGAGGCAATTTTCCCGGAGCTTTGGGAAGACTCCAAAGGCCAGCCCTGGCTGGTCAACGCACTCGGATACGAAGTCACCTGGGAAAATCGTCAAGCACGCGACAGAAGCCGCCTCATTACACTGGTGGATTATCAGCAGGCACGGGAACGGCTGATTTACTCCCGTGCCACTCATCTGGATCAACTGACCGACAAGCTCAGAGAGCCGCGCGTTCATGGCGTAATCAGTGCGCTGCTGACCAGTGAAGATGAAGACAATATCAGCCAAATTAAAGTTGATGATCTGCAGTATGTTGAAGATTTAGGGCTGATCACCGTTCGCCCCTCAGTCAAAATCAGCAACCGCATTTATCAGGAAGTGATTCCCAGAGAGCTGACCTGGCCGACCCAGGTGATGATTGCCAATCAGGAACAGGCCTGGTACATCAATCTGGATCATTCATTAAACATCAGCAAGCTGTTGCAAGCCTTCCAGCAGTTTTTCCGTGAACACTCGGACAGCTGGAGTGAAGGTTTTGATTACAAGGAAGCGGCTCCTCAGCTGTTAATGCAAGCCTTCTTGCAGCGCATCATCAACGGTGGTGGTCGCATCAGTCGAGAATACGGCCTGGGTCGCAAACGCACTGATTTATTCATCGAATGGCCAACTGATCCGGTGCTGGGCATGTATGGTCCGCTGCAGCGGGTGGTGATAGAACTCAAACTCCTGCGTGGCAGCCTGGATACCGTGATTGCAAAAGGGCTGGAACAAGCCACCGACTACAGCCAGCGCGTGGGTGCCGATGAAACCCATCTGGTGATTTTTAATCGCGATCCGGCAACGCCCTGGAATCAGAAAATCTGGCAGCGACAGGCTGATTTTCAGAATAAAATCATTCAGGTCTGGGGTGCGTGATTTGTTTTATGGAGACTAATTAAGCCATGAACCCTTCTTTGGATATTCGCTGGCACCAGCGTTTGCAGAATTACCAGGCTGCATTTAACGAGCTGGATTGGTGGTGTATGAGGGCCGAATGGTTGCTATAAAGCGCACTTTAGACTAGAGTGCGCTTAATGTAAATTATGGTCTATAGTAAATCCATGGCTACTCTGAATCTTGCTACATTACAAAAGATCTCTGTACAGATTCTCGCCCGTGATGTGCCACTGTACAAAAGATACCTTTATCATCAAGTGGACTTTAATGCGCGTTTGCTCGGTATTAAAGGTGCGCGCGGTGCAGGAAAAAGTACGATTTTGCTGCAATATGCCAAGTCACTTAATTTGGGAGCCACACAGGTTCTGTATGTGAGTTGTGATCATCCTGCCATGGTTGGGGTGAATTTGTATGATTTGGCCGAGGCATTTTATGCGCGTGGCGGTCAGCTGTTATTGGTGGATGAAATTCATAAAGCCGATCACTTTTCACAAGCGCTTAAAGCGGTTTACGATGTGTTTGACTTGCAGGTGCTTTTCAGCGGATCAAGTGCTTTGCAAATTGAACATGCCAGCGCCGATTTATCACGACGGGCGGTGGTTCATCGTTTGGGTGTGTTGTCCTTGCGCGAATTTTGTGAGCTGGAGCTTGGGCAAAGTTTACCCAGTTTTTCTTTAGCTCAGGTGTTGTCGTCACATGAGGATATTGCCGCGCAACTCATGCAGCATTTTCGACCGCTGGAACAGTTCGCTAAATACCTGCGTTATGGTTGTTATCCTTTTTATCAGGAGTCTTTAGCGGATTACCCTTCAAAGCTGTTGGAGGTGGTTAATCTAACCATTGATTCAGATTTGAGTCGTATTTACCGTATTGATCCGTCTAAGCTGGATAAGCTTAAAAAGATTTTATACATGCTCTGCAGTACCCCACCATACGAATTGAACGTGTCTAAATTAAGTGCGGCGGCAGGTGTATCCTGGCCTACCTTGCAAAAGTATTTGCAGCAAATGGATGCGGGCAGTTTGCTTCATGTGGTGCGTGGTGGGGTGGGGATGCGTGCAGTTAATAAGCCCGATAAGCTGTTGTTAGATAACCCCAATTTATTTCAAGTGCTGTGCGGTGGCAGTAATCTTGGCTCTGTTCGTGAAAGTTTTTTTGTTTCGCAGCTAGGGCTTAAGCATCAGGTGCATTACCACGATCGTGGTGATTTTATTGTGGATGATGAGTGGGCGTTTGAGGTGGATGGTGCTGGTAAAACGAGTGCGCAGTTGCAAGCGGGTAAAGGTTTTGTTGTAGCCGATGACCTTGAGGTGGGTTTTGAGAACAAAATTCCCCTATGGTTATTTGGGTTTTTGTATTGACAAAGGCTGTGAGTGTGCGTGATGCGTAAAAAGCTCCCTATTGGCATCTAGACCTTCGCGGATATTCGTGAAGGCGGCTACTACTATGTGGATAAAACCCCGCACATCCACCGTTTAGTGGATGAGGGCAAGTACTACTTTTTATCTCGCCCTCGGCGTTTTGGTAAAAGCCTGCTGCTGGATACCATCGACTGCCTGTTTGCCGGTCGTCAGCCCTTGTTTGAAGGCTTATTCATTCTCACACTGGATACACGTTTTACCACCATCTGCGGTTATACCGATGCGGACTTGGATGAGGTGTTTGCTCCTGAGCTGCCGGGTCTGGATCGTGCTGAAATTAAACACTGGTACAACGGTTATCGCTGGGGTGGTGAGGAAACAAGCTCTGTATACAACCCCTTTGATGTACTGCTGTTGTTGCAAAAGCGGGTATTCGAGCCTTATTGGTTTGAAACTGCCACCCCCACTTTTTTAGTGAATCTGCTCCAGGCCCGGGGGGTGTTCACACCGGAATTAGCTGCCTGGCATACTCGCCCTGCATTGCTTAATCAGTTTGATGTCGATGCAATTTCTACTGATGCCCTGCTTTTTCAGTCCGGTTATCTCACGCTGAATGAGGTTCACTCTGAAGTACCGAACCGTCCTTTATATCGTCTTGGTTTTCCGAATCAGGAGGTCTCGGTCAGTTTAAATGAGGTGCTGCTGCCAATTCTGGGTGTTAAGGATGCGGTGATAGACCAGTTCATGCTGCGTTTGCCACGTATCTTAAGAAACGCTGATATGGCTGGCTTAGAAACCCATTTGAAAGCCTTGTTTGCCGGTCTGCCGCATGACTGGTATCGTAATAACCCCATTGCCCAGTATGAAGGCCACTATGCCAGTGTTTTTTACAGCCATTTTGCTGCTTTGGGTGTGCGGGTCACGGTGGAAGATGCCAGCAACTACGGCAAGGTGGATATGAGTGTTGAGTTTGACGGTCATCTCTATTTGTTTGAGTTTAAGGTAGTAGAGCAACTGCCGGAAGGATCTGCCCTGCAGCAGATCAA
>NZ_JACUUA010000279.1 GCF_014859565.1 Marinospirillum sp.
ATGTCAGTATCGAGGAACTGGGACTGCGTTAAACTCCCGGAACTCGGCAACACCTTCAAGCCTGCCCTTAGTGGCAGGCTTTTTCACTTTTTCATCCCGATTATTACTGGAAATAATCCCTTTCCGGCAGTATGTTGTTGGTATGAAAAAAACCTCCATCTTCCGCTCCCTGATTCTGTCAGCCTCTCTCGCCACCCTGGTGATTCTGAGCCTGTTGCTGCTGATCATGTATCAGGGCACCCTGCGCCCTTTTGAGCGTCTGGCAGAAGATGAAGCTCTGGCTCTGGCACAAAAGGAGGTGGATTTAAGGCTGACGGGCAAAAGAGATGCGGTGATTTCCATTGCCACCAGTCTTGCCAGAGACCCCCGTGTTATTGCCGGATTACAGAACAACAGCCATCCACAGGCGATGGAAGCCCTGCTGACCCTGCGTGATGACTTTGCTGCAGCCACCGATTATCGCAGTGTATTTGCTCAAGTCATTAACCATGAACACATCATACTGGCACGCTCCTGGGAGCTGAATTACACCGGTGGCCGTGCACCTCACCCGATGGTGATGGAAACACTCATCACAGGCAAAGCCAGTGCCAGTTTCAGTATCGGTAACGCCGGTGCCGGAATTATCGGTTTTGCACCAGTGCGGGTTGATGGGCAGGTTATTGGTGTCATTTCCGTTACGCAGGGGCTGGGTTCTGTAGTGCGCGCCCTCAAGGCCGAAGGCATGGACTGGACTCTGCTGCTGAGCATCGACACCATCCTGCAGTACTTTTACGGCCACCTGCCCGCCAGTTATACCCGCAGCCCGCCATTTGATGATCAGTTTCTACTGGCACACGATCAATGGTTTGATCAGCAGGCTGCTGCCTGGGTCAAACAACATCGTCAACCTGTTGATCAACATCAGAGCCTGATGACCCGGATTGATCAGCAAGTCTTGTTTGATATGCCCATTTATGACTCCACCGGGCAATGGATCGGACGCAGTGTGCTGGTAATGGACGCCACAGGCATCACCACCCGAATTAATCAGGGACTGGCATCTCTGCTGTATCTGTTGCTGTCGGTCATTCTGGTGGTAGCGCTGATTGTCACGCTATTGTTATGGCTGGTGGGGCGCAGAATCATCCACCCAATGGACAAACTGGTCACCACCCTTAATCAGGCCGTTGATTCAGGCCAGTTTGCTGCCCGCATGTCCATTCAGCGTAATGATGAACTGGGACAGCTTACTGAGAGTTTTAACCGTTTATTTAGCTGCCTCGAACAAGGCATCAGTGAGGCCAACACGGTAATTGCCGATCTGGCACAAGGGGATTATGCCAGCCGGATGCAGGGACAATATGTAGGTGATCTCAGCCGCCTGCAGCAAGGTATTCATGCCGCCGCAGGGGAACTACGCGCCACGCACGAGCAGTTATTACATGCCAGCAAGGCCAAGGGTGAGTTTCTTGCCAATATGAGTCATGAAATCCGTACCCCGCTGAATGGGGTAATAGGCATGTTGTCATTACTGGAACACAGCCCGCTGAACAAGGATCAGGCTGAACACTTACAACTGGCACATCACTCCGCCGAACTGCTGCTGGAGCTGGTCAACAGTATTCTGGATTTTTCCAAAATTGAAGCCGGAAAAATGACCCTGGAGAAAGCACCCTTTAACCTGCAGACACTGCTGCAAAATCTTGAGCAGTTGTTCACCAGTGGATTCAGTAACCCGGAATTGACTTTTACAACTCAAATGAATGCACATGTATCCTCCTGGATTCTGGGTGACTCCCTGAGACTACGGCAAATCCTTAACAACCTGTTATCCAATGCTTTTAAATTCACTCACAAGGGTTATATCAACCTGACAGTAAAACTGCAGGGCACTGGGCTGCTGATCAGTGTGAAGGACACAGGAATTGGTATGGATGCCGCTACACAGGAAAAAATCTTTCAGCGTTTTACCCAGGCCAACAACTCCACCAGTCGCAGATATGGTGGCACAGGGCTGGGGTTAAAAATATCGCGTGAGCTGGTATTACTGATGGGTGGGCAGATGGAAGTTCACAGCACACCCGGCGTGGGTTCCGAGTTTGTCATTCAACTGCCTTATGAACCCTGCCAGCCTCCTGATCAGCCAGCAGTGGAGTCAAGTCCGCTGGCAAACTATGCCGGTAAACAGCTACTGCTGGTTGAAGATCATCCGGTCAACCAACTGCTGGCAATCAAATTGCTGGAGAAGTTTGGCATCATCCCGGATGTTGCCCAGAATGGTCAGGAAGCCTTGAACAAAGCCAGCAACAAGGTTTATGACCTGATTCTGATGGACTGTCAGATGCCGGTTATGGACGGTTATACCGCCACACAAAATTTGCGTTTATCCGGTTACACAGGAACCATTACTGCACTGACTGCCAATGCCACCGAACAGGATCAGCAGAAATGCCTGGCAGCAGGGATGGATGACTTTCTGGCCAAACCCTACCGCCTGCAGGATCTTGCAGAACTGCTTCAGCGCTGGTTGCTTGATGAATGAAGTGCATAGCGGTTTTTGCCCGCTTTTTTGGCTTCATACATGGCTTCATCCGCCTGATCCAGCAGTTGCTGGGCATCCACATCCTGCTGCTGCGGGAAAAAGGTCACACCAATACTGGCGGTTACCAGCAGCGGTTTTCCTTCCCAGATGACCGGCTCGGATATAGCCAGCTGCAAACGCTCCAGCAGTTTTTCCAGTGATGGATGATCCGGCTGAAGCTCCAGCACCAGTGCAAACTCGTCACCACCAAAACGCGCTAGAGTATCTTCATCACGCAGACACTCACTCATACGATCTGCCAGCTGCTGCAACAGGTAATCCCCTGCCGCGTGCCCATGGTTATCATTCACTGGTTTAAACCCATCCAGATCCAGAAAAGCCACCGCCAGACTGGAGTTATGGCGACGTGCGTAAGCCATCGACTGGTTTAAACGATAAGAGAACAACACCCGATTGGGCAGGCGGGTCAGAGCATCAAAATGAGCCAGATGTTCCAGCTGGGATTGTTGTGCCTTTTGCTCAGTGATATCGGTAAACAGACAAACGTACTGACGAATACTACCCCCTGCATCACGAACACCACTGATGGTCATGCTTTCCACAAAAACCTCACCACTCTTGCGGCGATTCCATAACTCACCTTGCCAGCCACCTTCTTCTTTTAAAATTCGCCAGAAGTCTTCATAAAAAGTGGCGTCGTGATGCCCGGAGCTCAACAAACTGGGTTTCTGACCCAGCGCTTCTTCACGGGTATAACCGGTAATACGGGTAAAGGCTTCATTCACTTCCAGAATCACCGCATTGTCATCAGTGATCATGATGCCTTCACGGGCGTGCTGGAAAACAGTCAGCGCAAGGCGTTCACTGGTGTCCCGCTCGTGACGTAACAAGGCATAACGTATGGCCTTGCGCAACAGGCTCCCTTCGGAGCCCTTGGTCAGAAAATCTTCTGCTCCGGCTTCAATGGCCATCTGGGTGGCCTGATAATCATCCAGTCCGGTTAACACCACTACCGGCACATCCGGGATCAGATTTCGACAAAGGCGCACTGTCTGTGTACCTGTGGAATCAGGCAGATTCAGATCCAGCAGCACCACATCCGGTTGCAACTGTTCACTGCGAATTTTCTGTTCTGCTTCTTTCAGACTGGCAGCCTGAATCACCACAAAAGCATCGGCTTTGCGTTCCAGCAGCTGTAAACGAACCAGTTCAACATCACCCGGATCATCCTCAATCAACAACACCACCGGAACCCGGTTTCTGGCCGCCTGATATTCTGTTGGTTCCTGCATCACAAACTCCATGTAATCAGTGTCGTGG
>NZ_JACUUA010000045.1 GCF_014859565.1 Marinospirillum sp.
TACAAGAATACTGTTACCCTGCGTTACAAAGCGTTGCCTGTTATCCTGGCTTTCAACGGGTGACAGCCAGGGTTTGATACTCATCCAGTGCATACTGGTCGGTCATGCCGCTGATCATGTCCTGCAACAGTCGGCAGCGACAATAACGCTCCCAGACATCCTCCGGCAGTGCCCCGGCTCCTAGCTCAGCGGCTGAAGCTCGTAATTGTTGATAGGCTTTTAAGTGTTTTCTGGGCAGGCGCTGAAACAATCGGCCTTCCAGCAGCAGATCCGGGGCATCCCCCTTTTCCAGACGCCTGAACTGCTCCTGACTCAGTTGCAGTAAGGGGCGGTAAAAGTCCAGCAGACCGCTGAGGATGCGATGCCCCTGCAACATCAGCGTGGAAACCTCATCTACATTAAAGACGTATTTAAACCCGACCCGTTTAAGGGTTTGTACTGCGGCATGGCAAGGGGAGTCGTCTTCCAGCAATGCGCGGTTAAGGTTGCCGGTTTGCATCTGTGGCAGATGATCCACAAACGCCTGGGCAGCATGTTGCACCAGCGGGTGAACCAGCCCGACGCGTAACCAGACAAAGAACTCGTGATCCTTGTTAATGCTTTCATCCTTGGCTCTGGACAGGGCATAGTCCACCAGCTCGGCAAAGGATCGGTCTTTAAAATGTTTACCTTCTGGATCATCGGGGTAAAGATCAGCAAACTCTGTTTTTAACAACTCGGCCAGCTTGGTGTAACTGAGGATGCCTTTATCCACACTGTCTTCGATATCCGCCAGACAATAAGAAATATCATCCGCGGCTTCCATCAGGTAGGTAAGGGCAAAACGATGACCGGGTTGTAGATCAAGTGCCTGATACATCTGGTTGATATAAAGGCTTTCAGAAAAATAATAACCGGGCTTTTTCTGCAGGTAACTGAGTGGATCAGTGGCTGGCGGTTTCTGCTGAGTGCCGCAGCGGGTGTATTTCAGCACACTGACTGTTTGCAGGTAGGTGAGGTTGAGTTTCTGCAGATGGACAATCAGGCGGATGGCTTGGGCATTACCCTCAAAATTTTGCAGTTCATGCAATAACTGACTGCGCAGGCTGTTGGCTTGTTCATCAGCCAGGGGGCGGGCAAAAGGCTCCAGCCCTCCAAGTTGTTCAGCAAACCAGCGCGACAGGGCTGCCTCACCAAAATGCCCGAAGGGTGGATTACCAATATCGTGCATCAGACAGGCCATCTCCACCAGGCTCTCGGATGCTCTTTCCAGCGCCAGCAAAGGCTGATCCACACCACTTTTACGCAGCAGTTTAAACACACTGCGGGTGATAAAACGGCCGGTTTGTTGTACTTCCAGTGAGTGGGTCAGTCGACTGCGTACCGCTGCATTACGCTCCAGAGGAAAAACCTGAGTTTTCTGCTGCAGACGTCGTACCGCAGCAGAATTGATGATACGCCCCCGATCACTTTCCAACTGGTCTTCCAGCTTTTCCACCCCCTGAGCCTGCAGGCTGAAATCACCGCCGTTACGGTTGTAGGGGCGTTTAATGGTGAAGTGTGTTGCCAGTGAAGGCATCGGGGTTTACTCCTGTAATTGTTGGCGCAACCTTAGTAATACCGGCGCAGTATCCGGTCGAACCTGACGCCAGAGGAAAAAGGCTTCTGCCGCTTGTTCCACCAGCATACCCAGTCCATCTGCTACGGTAGTTGCTCCCTGCTGTATTGCCCATTCCATAAACGGCGTGGGCTGTCTGGCATACATCAGATCATAAGCCAGTGCACCGGGTGCCAGCAGACCATCAGGCAAGGGTGGCAAATCACCACTGAGGCTGGCAGAGGTGGCATTCAGTATCAGATCATACTGGCTGCCGGCCAGTGATGCCCAGTTACCGGCTGACAGTTCAGCATCCGGCTGCAGACCATGAAAAATCTGCACCAGTTGCTGGGCTTTTTCCGGGGTGCGATTGGCAATTTTGAGTTTGGCCACACCGGCTTTTAACAGCGGTTCCACCACCCCGCGAGAAGCACCACCGGCACCCAGCAGCAACACCCGTTTGTTGTGGAGATTAAATCCCAGCTGCCCAGTTAAATCCCGTACCAGACCAACACCATCGGTATTGTCACCATAAATTTCGTTGTTTTTGCCTTTCTGCAGGGTGTTCACTGCTCCGGCTCGGCGGGCACGGGGAGACAACTGATCACAGAATACCAGTGCATCCAGTTTAAACGGCACCGTGACGTTGGCACCTAACCCACCTTGATCAAAAAACTGTCGGGCGCTGCCTTCAAAATCATCCACCGGAGCCAGTAGCGCCTGATAGTCCAGCTGCTGGCCGGTTTGTTCGGCAAACCAGCGATGTATCTGGGGTGATTTGCTGTGAGCGATGGGGTTACCAAATACGGCGTAATGATCCATGGTGCTTCAGGTTCCTGTACCAGTTAAACGGGTGACCACTTCTTCTGCTAAAGCCAGTGAAGCGGTTAATCCCGGTGATTCTATGCCAAACAGATGGATGACACCTTCACAAGCATGCACGCTTGCATCAGCCAGATAAAAATCGGCGGCATCACTGCCCGGTGACGTGATTTTTGGGCGTACCCCGGCATAATCCGGCTGCAGGGCGTTTTTGTCCATATCTGGCCAATAATTGTGTATGGCGGCCACAAAAGCATCCCGGCGGCTGGCATCCACCCGGTAATCAATTTCGGCGGCATCCTGAATATTCAGCCATTCCACATCAGGACCAAAACGGGCGCGACCCTGTAAATCCAGCGTGAGGTGTACACCTAATCCAGCCTGTTCCGGCAGTGGATAAATCAGATGTTTAAAGGGGTTTTTGCCACTGAGTGAGAAATAGTGCCCCTTGGCAAAAGCAGGCTGGGGTATCCAGTCGGCATCACCATGCAGGCGTTTTGCCAGTGCCGGAGCATGAAGCCCGGCAGCATTCACTAGCAGTCTGGCTTGCAGTGAATAATCCTGCAGCTGCAAATGGGTATTTGCGGGTTCGACCCTTCCACCCGTGACCTCATTGGCGGTAACCAGTTGACCACCGGCTGCTTCAAGATCCGTCAACAGCGCCAGCATCAGTTCATGGCTGCTGATAATGCCGGTGGAGGGGGAGAATAATGCTGCTTCAGCACGCAGTGCCGGTTCCAGCTGTTGGACTGCCGCTTTATCCAGCCATTGCAGCGGCACACAGCCATTGTCTCTGGCCTTGTCCTGCAGGGCACGAAGCTGAGGGATTTGTGCGGCCTGAGTGGCTACCAATAACTTACCGCAGGCTTGATGCGGGATATTACGTTCGGTGCAGTAGGCATAGAGCAGACGGTTACCACGCACACAAGTGCGGGCTTTCAGCGAACCTTGTGGATAATACAAACCGGCATGAATGACTTCGGAGTTGCGGGCGCTGGTTTCTTCACCAAAACGGGCGTTTTTTTCCAGCACCAGTACTTCACGCCCGGCCTGTGCCAGTGCCCGACCGATTGCCAGACCCACCACCCCGGCACCTATAACAACTGCATCGAGTTTTTCCATGGAGGTGGCTCCAGCGGTGGTGTTGCTTGTGGTCAGGTTTTGGTTTCGGCCAGCCAGTCACGCGGGCGCAGAAAATCCGTGTAGAGTTTTTCTTCCACTGAACCGGGTTCAGGTTTCCAGTCATAACCCCAGCGCACATGCGGAGGCAGGGACATCAGGATGGATTCGGTGCGGCCACCACTCTGCAAACCAAACAGGGTGCCACGATCCCAGACCAGATTAAACTCGACATAACGACCTCGGCGGAAGGCCTGAAACTCTCTTTCACGTTCACCATAAGGCATATCCCGGCGTTTTTCGATGATGGGTTGGTAAGCCGACATGTAGCTGTTGCCTATGGCCTGCATAAATGCAAAACACCGCTCAAAATCCGGCTCATTCAGATCATCAAAAAACAAACCACCCACCCCACGGGGTTCATCCCGGTGTTTAAGGTGAAAGTATTCATCACACCACTTTTTGTACTGGGGGTAGACCTGTGGACCAAAAGGCTGACAGGCATCTTGGGCGACCTGATGCCAGTGCACCACATCGTCCATAAACGGGTAATAAGGGGTGAGATCATAACCGCCACCAAACCACCAGACCGGATCGGATCCGGGTTTTTCCGCAATAAAAAAGCGCACATTGGCATGGGAGGTAGGGATATAAGGATTGCGCGGATGAATCACCAGCGACACACCCATGGCTTGAAAACTGCGTCCGGCCAGCTCTGGGCGTGCGGCGGTTGCCGAGGCTGGTAACTGATCACCAAAAACGTGTGAAAAGTTCACCCCGCCTTTTTCAATCAATGAGCCTTCCTGTAATACACGGGTGCGACCACCACCGCCACCGGGACGCTCCCAGTTGTCTTCACTGAAAGGCTGTCCATCCAGTTGCTGCAATTGCTGGCAGATCTGATCCTGCAGTTTCAGCAGGTAGTTTTTAACCGCTGCTGTATCTATTTGAGACAAAACACTTCTCCTGACACAAAACCTGTATAAGGGCATGAAGGCTCATAAAAAAACGTCCTTCAGGCGCGCAGTACCTCTCCGGTTTCCAGATCACAGATGCGGCTGGGGCGCTCCAGCCCACCCAATGGACCATTTAATACGGCATCCACATCCTCACCAAAGGCGCTGGACACTGCATCAAAAGTCATCAGAGGTGGTTCACCCGTCGTATTGGCTGAGGTGGACACCAGCGGGCCACCGAAGGCTTCGCAGAGTGCTACCACCCAGGGGTGACTGGTTACTCTTAAAGCCACCTTGGCATGTTTGCCACGGATCAGCTCCGGAGTATAACCATTGTCCTGCACCAACCAGGTGTTTGGACCCGGCCAGCTCTGTTCCAGTATTGCCATTTTTTCAGCACTGAGTCCGGTCAACCAAGGTTTTAACTGGTCGATGGATGAAGCAATCAGGATCACACCCTTGGATGGATCACGTTTTTTCAGCAGCAACAGCTGCTGCACGGCACGTCTATTAAATGGATCACAACCCAGACCCCAGATTGCTTCTGTTGGGTAAGCCAACACACCTCCCTGTCTCAGAACCGCAGCAGCTTCTTTGACTGCCTGATAATCCACAGACTCTTGCGAGTCGATGGGAGAGATGGCGATATTTGCAGACATTTTTTTCACTCAACCGTAAGGAAGATACTACCGAAAGGTCTTTTTCAGGGAAGGCACGTTAACCCAGCAGGGTGCCGGACTCAAGAGCTTAGACACCAACCACCGGGTTGTTGCTCAATATAACCGTCCAGTTCCAGCTCCAGCAGCTGAGCGCTGCCTTCTGCTGCAGTAAGACCCAGACTACTGAGCAGTTGATCTGATGATTGGGGCACATCACTGATTAAACAATAGAGAGGGCGCAGATGATCCGACAAAGCAGGCGGGGGTTTGGCTGCATTAACTGATGAATTTGACTGCAAACATTGTTTGAGCGGCTGCGCCAGCTCCACCAGCACATCATCAGCATCAGTCACCAGCGCAGCGCCCTGACGAATCAATTCATTGCAACCTTCACTTTGTACACGACGCACAGAGCCAGGAATAGCCATCACCTCGCGCCCTTGCTCCATCGCATGACGAGCACTGACCAGTGAGCCACTGCGTTTTGCTGCTTCAATCACCAGCACTCCCAACGACAGGCCTGTAACAATACGATTACGGGCAGGGAAGTGCCTTGCCAGAGGTGCTGTACCCAGCGGGTATTCTGACAAGAGCGCCCCGGACTCACTGATGGCAGTTGCCAACTCGCGATGTTCGAGTGGATAAACCCGATCCAACCCATGCGCCAGCACCGCATGAGTAGTGCCACTGGCACCCTCCTGACGCGCATTTAAGGCGCCCTGATGAGCAAAGCCATCCACACCCCGTGCCAGACCACTGATGATATTTAATCCTTGCCTGGTCAGACGGTGAGACCAGTTTAGTGCATTGTGCCGACCCTCCGGGGTGAGACTGCGACTGCCCACCACTGCCAAAGCCGGTGCATCCAGTGATGTGATCTGGCCTTTGGCACACAGCAGCAAAGGTGGATCGACAATATTTTGTAAAAGCGGCGGCAGCTCGTGCAGTGCAAGCAGCCAGTGGTGATCCTGCTCCGCCCAGCGCAAATGAGCCAGCAGACGGTCAGAATAAGGCAGCTTCCAAGGATCATTCAGGGCAAGACGTGCTAGTTGGCGGGTGCCTTCCTTGAAAGCGGGGTGGTGAGTCATCTGCTCTAATAGTAGACGACTGCTCAGGGTCGGTGATGCGGCCTGCTGTACAAGTTGTGCCACACGGCGTTGGTTGCTTCCCGGTAGCAACCACAGAGCAAGATCCAGAGTGAGTGTTTCGCTTTCCTTGTGAAGCGGCATAACCAAGTCCTTTTATGATAACCAAGCTCAGCGCATGATATGGCTCTTGTCAGCCTGACGGAAAACATCACCGGGTACCAAGGGTTCTCTGGCATGCATTACCAGTCCAAAACTAGTGTGATCAAATACCCGGTAAACCATCACCAGCCCCTTGCGATTTTCTGCTGCAAAAATCACTTCACCGGTGGCCGGATTTCGCAGTCGACGACCGGGTGCCAAAACTTCCAGCAGATGGCCGGGCTGCAACTGATCAGAACCCATATCCAGCATTACCGGCTGCAGTGAACCTATCAGTGTTTGATCATTGGCCAGGGCACGTAATAATTTGCCATGCAGTGGGTTGGCGGGAAGTGCTGGCTGAAAACCATCTCCAAAGGGTGATTCAGAAAAGGGCAACAACCGATCTCCAACACGAATTTCCTGGTAACTATTTGTAATTTCAAATACCGACATCTTGTCATCGTCAGATATCAGACGAGCAGTACCCAGAGATTGCGCTTTAAAACCCAGGTGTTTACGAGTGACTGGATGGCGAACTTCTTCCAACTCACGGTAAATACCGTAACGAGTCACACCTTCTGTCATGTCTCCCAGTACATTCAGCTGATCACCTTTGGCGGCCATGGTGCGGCCTTCACTCAAACCCACCACGTACAAGGCATCCTCAAACTCAGGACGATCAATCATCAGATCTCTGTTGAGGAAAGCTTCGAGCTGATGCAATGGCATAAAGGGAATAGGTTCCTGCAGCGCCATGATTCGCAGGCGGGGCTGGATGCGCAGAATGTTTTCACCTTCAAGTAATTCCAGTACGTCACCGGGGTAAAGCAGGTGGGGGTTGCTGACATGCGGGTTGGCCTGCCATAACTGCGGCCACATCCAGGGATCCTGTAAAAACTTCTGGGCAACAGACCAAAGTGAATCACCACGCTGAACTTCGTAGCGTTTAGGCGCGTCAGCCTTTAAACTAAGAGTCTGAGCACTCACTGCAAAACTGCACAGCAGCAACAGAGTGAAACCAATACGATATAGAGCAGTCAGCATAAATACACCCATGTAATATCAAAAACTCTTAGGCTCCGGGACTGTTTAATCCATCGAGCCAAGTCACCAATCGTTTACTTTAAGTTACACTTTGCCTGAAACCGCTTAACTGAGCAAGCGCCAATACATTACATTTTATATTGACTTCTGCCCATGCCATCCAGAGAAAAACCATGAGCCTGTTAACCATTCTTGAATACCCGGATCCACGTTTGCGCACCAAGGCGGAGCCTTTAACTGAAAAGGACTTTACCCCCGCCTTACAACAGCAAATTGATGATATGTTTGAAACCATGTATGCCGCCCCTGGTATTGGTCTGGCTGGCACTCAGGTGGATTACCACAACCAGCTGATTGTCATGGATGTTTCAGAAGACAAAAACCAGCCACGGGTATTAATTAACCCTGAATATACACCCCTGGAACCCACCTGTGAACTGATGCAGGAAGGCTGCCTGTCAGTGCCTGAATACTATGCCGATGTGGAGCGTTATGTGCGCATCCAGGTCAAAGCTTTGGATCGCCACGGACAACCCCAGGAATTTGAATGTGATGGTTTGCTGGCTCACTGTGTACAACACGAATGTGATCACCTGAAGGGTATCGTGTTTGTGGATTACCTGTCTCGCCTGAAGCAGGATCGGCTGCGTAAAAAACTCATCAAACAAAAGGCCTGAGCCATGCGCATCATTTTTGCCGGAACTCCCGAGTTTGCGGCCACCAACCTGCAGGCTTTACTGGATAATACTTCTGGCCAGCATCAGGTGATTGCTGTTTACACCCAGCCGGATCGCCCTGCCGGTCGTGGCCGCAAATTAACCGCCAGCCCAGTTAAACAGCTGGCCTTGCAACACGGGATCCCTGTTTTTCAGCCCCAGACCTTAAAAACAGCGGAAGCTCAGGCTGAACTGGCCGCTTTACAAGCGGATCTGATGCTGGTGGTGGCTTATGGCTTGCTGCTGCCCCAGGTAGTGCTGGATACACCTCGGCTGGGCTGTATTAATGTACACGCTTCTCTCCTGCCCCGCTGGCGGGGGGCTGCTCCCATTCAACGCGCCTTACTGGCTGGGGATAAAACCACGGGGGTCACACTGATGCAGATGGATGCGGGTCTGGATACCGGCGCCATGCTTTATAAAACTCACTGCCCCATCACGGCAACAGACACCAGCGCCAGCCTGCACGATAAACTGGCTCACCAGGGGGGAGAAGCCTTGCTGAAACTCTTGCCTCAACTAGAGCAGGGATTACAGCCTGAAATCCAGAACCCGGATCAGGCAACCTACGCAGCCAAACTGAGCAAGGAAGAAGCCCGCATCAACTGGGCTCTTGCTGCCTCCGAGCTGGATCGACAGGTGCGAGGTTACAACCCCTGGCCTGTGGCCTGGTTTATGGATGGCGAAGAAGTCATTCGTATCTGGGGGGCCCAGCCCTTGAACATCGACCACAATGCACCACCCGGCACACTACTGGATCTAGAAAAGGACGGCTTGATTGTGGCTTGTGGCGAAGGCTGCCTGAAACTGACCCGCCTGCAACTACCCGGCCATCGGCAGATGAGCGCAACCGATTTACTGAATGGCCATCCTGAGCGATTCACAGCCTACCAGCAGGTCTTTGCATGAGTGACGGCATTCAGCCGCGTTTAAAAGCGGTGCAGGCTTTATTACCTGTTCTGCAGCAGAAGGCATCTCTCAGCAGCAGCCTGCCACGTGCCCAGCAAGGCCTGAGCACTGAAGATGCCGCCCTGACTCAGGCACTGGCCTTTGGTGTTTGCCGCTTTTATCCACGCCTAACTTACTGGGGTGAACAACTGCTGGAGCGCCCTTTTAAACACAAGGATCTGGATGTTCAGATTTTGCTGTTGATTGGCCTTTACCAGCTACAGGAAGGACGAGTAGCCGATTACGCCGCCATCGACACCTGTGTGGAAAGCAGCAAAAAACTCAACAAACCCTGGGCCAGCAAGCTGCTGAATGCCTGCTTGCGACGCTTTCAACGGGAGCAAGAGGCTTTGACCACGCTGGCAGCAGGCAAAGAGATTGCAGCAACAGCTCACCCTCACTGGCTGCTGAAAAAACTCAAAAAAGCCTGGCCTGCCCATTGGCGTGATTTGTGTGATGCCAATAATCAGCAGCCACCCATGACCCTGCGCGTGAATCAGCGCCATATCAGTCGTGATGCCTATCTGGCGCAATTGCTGGAGCAGGGTTTTGAATCTCATCCCACCCCTTACAGTCTTCATGGCATCACCCTGGTGCAGCCGGTTCATCCGGCAGGTTTGCCGGGGTTTGCTGAAGGCCACTTCAGTGTGCAGGATGAGGCCGCCCAGCTGGCTCCAGGCCTGCTGGAGCTGCAAGCCGGTCAGCGTGTGCTAGATGCCTGCTGTGCGCCAGGGGGTAAAACGGCTCATCTGGCTGAAATTGCCGATATACAACTGCTGGCGCTGGATGTGGATGCACAACGGCTGGGGCGGGTGCATGAAAATCTGGCGCGTCTGCAACTGCAGGCCGAGGTGAAGTGTGCCGATGCCGCCACCCCGGCAGACTGGTGGGACGGCCAGGCTTTTGACCGGATTCTGCTGGATGCGCCCTGCTCAGCAACCGGTGTGATCCGGCGACATCCGGACATCAAACTGCTGCGGCGAGAAACAGACATCAAGGAACTGGCAGCAATCCAGTTAAGGCTACTGCAAGCACTCTGGCCGCTATTAAAACCCGGTGGGCTGCTGCTGTATGCCACCTGCTCGGTGTTACCGGAAGAAAACCAGCACCCGCTGGCCAGTTTTTTACATCACACCGCTGATGCCCAGCAGCGCAAGATCAGTGCCGTCTGGGGGCTGGAACAGAAATTTGGCAGGCAGCTGTTACCCAAAGCGGATGGGCAGGATGGCTTTTTTTACTGCCTGCTGGAAAAAACCTATTGTCAAACATAAGCAAAGAGAGTCAGAAGCAGTTTGTTAGGCGTTTCTACCCAAGCCTTGCTGCCGTTGATGCAACATGACCAGCAAGTAAAGTTATAAATGTCTTCAAGCTGGTCATATCAGATAGGTTCGTGAACTCTCCGGTATCTACCGCACTTCGTTCTGCTGCGATAACGGCCGCCGTAGTGTAAAGCTGCTCTTGTATTAATCGCTGACAAAGCAGGTCATACCGCTTGAGATACGATGCACCCTTAAACTCCTCGAACACAAGGAAGTGTGGCGAAGAGTCACGGACTGAGCGACGTGACCCAGAAGCATCCTCAACCATCATTAACCAGCCAACAAAGGGGCGAGGCTGCTTGCCGAAAGCCTCTTCACGATAAGCCGTCCATAGGTCATGAGCCGTTCCGATAGCTTCCTCGGTGCGGTTATTGAAATTGTTACCGAACGATGGTCCAACTTGGCTTTTCAGCTCAATGGCGGCGATCAACTCTCCCTTGTAGATCACCAAGAGATCCCATAATTTCGTCGGCCGGAAGTAACCGGGCAAGGTCAGCATGCCCTTGTTCAAGTATATATCGGCGTGGGCCAGCCCGTTAGCTTCGATGATGTCTCGTATCAAGGCCAAAAAACCGTCCATATTGTTGCCTGCGGTCACGCCTGCACGCTCCCCTTGGTCGACCTTGCCCGATTCAATTTGCTTCTGTTTTGCTGCTTCGCGGCTTTTCCAAAATACCTTTACGGCTTCACAAGCTTTCTGTTCGTAATCGACTAGATCAAGTGCCATTTATCCTCCATTACCACCAAGAGCAGATCGTTCTTGATAAGTGAGACCGTAGAGCTTGAACGCCGCTCGGTTACAAGCCTGCACATCTCGCTTTATCGCAGCCTCGGCCAACTCGCGGCCTAGCGTTTCAGGCACATCTACCCATCGAGGAATACGAATACGGCGTAAGTACTGCGCTTGGAAGCGAAGGAATCCACCACGCATTTTTGTCGAATAGGTCGCTATAAACAGTCGAGTAACAGCAGATAACAACAGAGCTTGCAAGGCTCTTAAATCCCAATCATCTGACGTGACATAATAAAGATTATGGTGAGGATAAAGCCCGCCTTCTTCAAAAACGATATGTGCTTCACCCTTGATGTCTGGAATTAGAAGCTTCGGTCTCTCAGCTAGTGCTGGGGTAATACGGTCAATCGTGCGATACCAGTTGTCCGGAACCTTTTTTGCGCAGTGACGCGCCCCAATTACCTCCCGTCGAGCCTCAAGGTAACGCCTTAGACGCGGATACTCGTCAAGATCAACAAGTCCACCCGCATCAGCAAAAGGGTTAATAACACCTTGCCCCCGCCACCTCACCTCGCCGGATATAATATCTTTGGTTGTCACCAGCGCTAACTTTCGGTCTGGCTCAACATCAAGCGTTTCGAAGTCACCAATGAATTCCTTGTCTGCGCCTGTTGCAACACCGATCCCCACTTTGCATCCCGCCTCTTCCAGCAAGGGGAAGCAGCTTTCTATACGCCGAATAAGCGCCATATGGTCGGATGACCCCAGCAACCATGGTTCCACACCGTTGGTGACCTTGGCAAGTTCTCGCGCTTGGTCGGTATCTTTCGGTAACGTCTGTGCGCACAATAAATTAGCTAAGGTGGTCAATGCCACCCGATCAATGGCCGGACGGTGGGCTATGCGTGTTACCCCCGGCGCTTCACGACTGATAATAGTGATCGCTGGATAGGCAATCACATCAGAATGGAAAGCCGGTGTATCCACCATGTCGACATAGACTTTCAGGTGGAACCCCTCAGCCACGAGGTTACGCAGTGGCCCACCATAGCGGTTTTTCATCCAACGATCAGCACAGATGAATCCAAGATGGCCTCCATCGGACAAAACCGACAGCGACCGCTCAATAAATGGAATATAGATATCAGCCCGGTCATACATCGTTTGGTAGCGGCTGCGGTATTCGGTTAGCAGCGGAGCAGGTATCAGCTCTTGGCGGACATAGGGAGGATTACCCACCACAAAATCGAATTCACCCTCTAGCGATGCCAGCAGAAAGTCCCCTTGCGATAGCCAGATGTCCGCCAAGGCCATTGCGGTATTTGCAGCTATACCTTCTCGCTTGAGAAGCGCGACAACAGAAGCCTGGGTACTGCTGAAGGTATCGTGGTGCAACTCAACAGCATGGATCGCATTACCCAACTCTTCGAGCGCGGAACCATTCGGCCTTGCTACCCGCCACGCACTCAGCAGCCGCTTGATAATCGGAAGCAGAAAATCCCCACCGCCAAATGAGGGTTCCAAAAGCCGCTTTTCGTGGAGCGGTTGATCTTCTGTATATCCAGCCAGATCAAGAATGAAATCCACAACTTCTCGACGCGTGAAAACTGCGCCCCGAGAGCTGATCTCGGGGTTCAAAGCCAAACGATCTATTGCAGCCTTCACTTTCTGAGAGGCGCAAGCGGGGTTTGGTAATTCAAGTGTCATTTGTGTCGATTGCAAAGTATAACCTTTGTATATTGGTGCACAAAATTAAACCACTAACGTACCTGTGAGGACAGCGATAAAAACTCACTTATAAGGATTACGGCTGCCTTCCGGAACCCGCTTGAAGCGTTTGTAAGCCCACTGATATTGATCCGGTGCATAAGCAATAATCTGCTCAACACTGGCATTCACTCCGGTGGCAGCAATCACTTCATCCGGGTCGTAGACTCGCTCATCCGCAGGAATCAGGATCAACTCATATCCAGCACCAGCAGGCAGGCGTTTTGCCAGTGCAGTGAACACCCGTGCGCCAGTTTTTTGTACCAGCTTGGGCAACAAGGTGGCTGTCATGGCTGGATGCCCATAAAAGGGCGCAAAAACGCCACCCTGCCCTGCATCCGGCACCTGATCCGGTAAAATCCCCACCGCTTCTCCGCGTTTTAATGCCTTGAGCAGACCAGCCACACCTTTAACATCAGCCGGAACCAGCTTGCCACCGGTGCGGCAACGTCCGTTACGAATTAACGAATCCAGCTCACGAATGCGTGGCGGTGAGTACATGCTAGTCAAGAGGAGCTGCTGAGGAAGCCACTGGCCAAGCATCTCCCATTGTCCAATATGTGGCCCCAGCAAGATGATCGGTTTACCCTGTTGCCGGGCAAGATCCAGCAACTCGGCACCCTGCACCTTTTGTACGCTACTTAGCACCTTGGCTGCGGGTGCCATCCACATGTAACCCATTTCCAGCATAGTGCGGGTACTTTCAATCAACGACTGACGCGCCAGCTGGTCACGCTGCTTTACATCCAGATGTGGGAAAGCCAGCCCCACATTCACCTGACTCAAATGGCGTTCACGTTGCACAAAGCGCCAGATCATTGCAGCAATTGGCACGGCTAGAGCTTGCAGCCATTTAAGTGGCAGGCGCGACAATAACCACCAGACAGTACGGATAAAAAAAGCTTTAACCGGGTGGGAGTATTTATCTTTTTTCACAAGTCGTATCACTTCACCACTTAAAGAGGATCCAGCTTGGAATCAGCAGACGGCCACGCTCACGACGATCCAGCGCACCATCCCCTTCGGAATCCACCAGATAATAGGGCTCACCCACTTTCGGAATGACCTTGATGGCATACAGCTGGCCATTAATACGGTATTCCTCGATGGTTTGATCTGCTTCCTGACGAATGGTGATTTCCGGCTCCGGATTATTGGCCTGTGCCGACAGCATCAAACTGCTGCTCAGCAGAACCGCCAGCAGAGCCGCTTGTAATAGTATTTTCATCAGGTTTTTCTCCAGGGGATGCGTAGACCAGTAGAGTTCAGTATCCTTAACTGAATCCAGTAATTGTCATTCTAACGCAAACTGACTTTTTGCCCTACTCATCACCGACAGCCCGGAATAACATCATGCCTCCTGCATCCAATCAGCCGCCCCTCATTCTGGTCGATGGCTCGTCTTATCTTTACCGCGCCTTTCATGCCCTGCCGCCGCTGATCACCTCCAACGGGCAGCCTACCGGAGCCATCAAGGGTGTGCTGAACATGCTGCGCAGCCTGATCAAAACCTGGCCGGATAGCCCAATGGGTGTGGTGTTTGATGCCAAGGGTCCGACTTTTCGTGATGAGTTGTTTGCAGAGTACAAGTCACACCGCCCACCCATGCCGGATGACCTGCGCAGCCAGATTGAGCCGCTGCACGCCTGCATCAAAGCACTGGGGTTGCCGCTGTTTTGTGTGGAAGGTGTTGAAGCAGATGATGTGATCGGCACCCTGGCTCGACAGGCTGCCGCCGAAGGTCGCAGGGTGGTGATTTCGACCGGTGACAAGGACATGGCACAGCTGGTCTGCCCGCTGGTTTCGCTGGTGAATACCATGACCGGCAACCATCTGGATGAAGCCGGTGTACTGGAAAAATACGGCATCGGCCCGGAGTTGATCATCGATTTTCTGGCGTTGATGGGTGACAAGTCGGACAACATTCCCGGAGTGCCGGGTGTCGGTGAAAAAACCGCGCTGGCTCTGCTGCAAGGCATTGGTGGGTTGGATGAGCTGTACACCAATCTGGACAAGGTAGCATCACTGGATTTTCGTGGTGCCAAAACCACCGGCAAAAAGCTGGCAGACCATAAAGAACTGGCTTACCTCTCTTACCAGCTGGCCACCATCAAAACCGACTGTGACTTACCGCTGGCTCTAGATGCCCTCGATATTGCCCACCCGGACACCGAAGCCCTGCGCAGCCTTTACACCCAACTGGAATTCAGAGGCTGGCTGAATGATTTGCAACACTCAGATGCATCCAGCCCATCGGCAGGCGACACCACCAGCATGACACCTGATCAGGCAGTTAATCAGCCACTCACCACCCCCAGCAAGACGCAGCATGAGACCCTTTATGAAACCCTGCTGCAACAGGCGGATCTGGATCGCTGGCTGGACAAACTGCGTCAGACCGGTTGTTTTGCGTTTGATACCGAAACCACCAGCCTGAACTACATGCAAGCTAAGCTGGTGGGTGTCTCTTTTGCTGTACAGGCCGGTGAAGCTGCTTATGTACCCCTGGCTCATGATTATCCCGGTGTACCGGAGCAACTGAATCGTGAAGCCGTGTTACAGCAACTCAAACCCCTGCTGGAAGATCCTCAGCTGGGCAAAATCGGCCAGAACCTGAAATACGATATGAGTGTGCTGGCACACTACGGCATCCAGCTGTGCGGCATCCAAGCCGATACCATGCTGGAATCCTACGTGTTGAACTCCACCGCGATCCGCCATGACATGGACTCACTGGCACTCAGATATCTGGGTCATACCAATGTCAGTTTTGAGGACATTGCCGGTAAAGGTGTCAAACAGCTGACCTTTGATCAGATCGAACTGGAAAAAGCCAGTTTTTACGCAGCGGAAGATGCCGACATCACCCTGCGCCTGCATCAGGTTTTAAGCCCACAAGTTAAGACAACCGGGCGACTGCAGGAAGTACTGGAAAAACTGGAACTGCCACTGGTCAGCCTGTTATCAAAAATTGAACGCAACGGTGTCAAAATTGATGTGCCCCACCTGCAGCGTCACTCACAGGAAATGGCACGGCGTATTCTGGAGCTGGAAGAAGAAGCGCACCAACTGGCTGGCCGTGCGTTTAATCTGGGTTCTCCCAAACAGCTGGCCGAGATCCTCTTCACCGAGCAAAAACTGCCAGTGAAGAAAAAAACCCCCAAGGGCGCACCTTCTACGGCTGAAGCCATATTGGAAGAACTGGCACTGGATTTCCCCCTACCCAGAGTCATCATGGAACATCGCGGCCTGTCAAAGCTGCGCAACACCTACACTGACAAACTGCCACAACTGGTCGAGCCTCGCACCGGGCGGGTGCATACCAGTTACCATCAGGCCGTCACCGCAACGGGTCGCTTGTCCAGCTCTGATCCCAACCTGCAGAACATTCCGATTCGTAGTGAAGAAGGTCGTCGCATTCGTCAGGCATTTATTGCCGAACCCGGTTTTAAACTGGTAGCTGCAGACTATTCACAAATAGAGCTGCGCATCATGGCACATCTGTCCGGTGATGAAGGGCTGTTAAAAGCCTTTGCTGCCGGACAGGACATTCACCGCGCCACTGCAGCAGAGGTGTTTGGTCTGCAGCCGGATCAGGTCAGTAATGATCAACGGCGTAGTGCCAAGGCCATCAACTTTGGCCTGATTTATGGCATGAGTGCTTTTGGTTTATCCCGTCAGTTACATATTGATCCGGCACAAGCCAAAATTTATATCGAAAGGTATTTTGAGCGTTATCCGGGCGTGCGGCGTTATATGGATTCCACCCGCAGCAGTGCAGCTGAACAAGGTTATGTGGAAACCCTGTTTGGGCGCAGGCTGTATCTGCCGGAAATCAATTCCAGTAACTTTAACCAGCGTCAGGGAGCGGAGCGCACCGCCATCAACGCTCCCATGCAGGGAACCGCTGCGGACATCATGAAAGCTGCGATGCTGGCGGTGGATCAGTGGCTGGAAAACTCTGGGCTGGAAGCACGTATTATCATGCAGGTGCACGATGAGTTGGTATTTGAGGTGAAAGAAGATCAGGTGGAAGCGCTGATTCAAGGCATACGCCCTTGTATGGAAAATACCGCCAGGCTGGATGTACCCCTGCTGGTGGAAGCCGCCAGTGGCAATAACTGGGATGAAGCCCACTGATGCCTTGGTTACAGCTGCCCGATCATCCGGCCATTGAAATGCAGCCAGACGAGACCCTGCTACAGGCATTACATCGCGCCGGAATCATCTGGCGCGAAGCCTGCCTGAATGGTGTTTGTGGTGTCTGTGCCTGCCAGCTGAAAAGTGGCAGTGTCCACTACGCCACACGCAAGCCTCATGGCCTCACCTCTCAGGAACAGCAACAAGGGCAGATCCTGCCTTGTATTGCCCTGCCTGCATCAGAGCAGCTGCTTCTGGGTAAACCCAGCTACCCAGTGCAGCACCGGGATCTTAACGGTTTATAACAAAAAGCGGCTTAAGGCCGCTTTTTTGTTGGATTTGAATCAGTCGATCAGTTCACTTCGGCCACAGAAAAGTGCACTTCCGGTGAAACATCCGCATCATAATCTACATCTTCACGTTCAAAACCAAACAGTTTAAGGAAGTCGTGTTTGTAACCGGCATAATCCGTCAGTTCAAACAGGTTGTCGTTGTTAACCTTTGCCCAGAGCTGCTTGCAAGCTTCCTGAACATCATCACGCAGCTCCCAGTCATCCAGGCGCAGGCGACCGGCTTCATCCAGATCCATGCCCTGTCCATCTTCACGGAATAACTGGGTACGATACAGGCGGTTCAGCTGCTCAATGGTGCCTTCATGCAGACCCTGATCCTTCATCACCTTGTAGACCAGTGCAATGTACAAAGGCATTACCGGGATGGCAGCAGAAGCCTGGGTGACCACTGACTTGAGTACTGCCACATTGGCTGTACCAGCGTATTTTTCCGACAACTGACGATTGAGTTCAGCAGCGGCACGATCCAGATCTTCCTTGGCTTTACCCAGCGCCCCATGCCAGTAAATCGGCCAGGTGATTTCAGTACCGATATAACTGAAGGCTGCCGTTTTAACACCCTTGGCCAGTACACCGGCCTGATCCAGTGCCTGCATCCACAGCTCCCAATCTTCACCACCCATCACCTGAATGGTATCAGCAATTTCTTCTTCGGTGGCTGGCTCTACTTCGGCTTCGATGATCTGATCTTTGTTGGTGTCTATCGCAGTGGAGCGATACACCTCACCAATCGGCTTCAGGGCTGAGCGCTTGAGTTCACCAGTATCCGGCAATTTACGAACCGGGGAGGCCAGGGAATAAATCACCAGATCCACTTCGCCCATATCCGCCTTGATCATTTCAATCGCTTTTTCGCGTACTTCATTGGAGAAAGCATCACCATTAATGGAGCGAGCATATAAACCAGCCTTCTGTGCTTCCTGCTCAAATGCCCAGGAGTTGTACCAGCCTGCAGTACCGGGTTTACGTTCGGTGGCAGGTTTTTCAAAAAACACACCCAGAGTTGCCGCTCCATAACCAAAAGCGGCCGTGATACGAGCAGCCAGCCCATAACCACTGGAGGCACCAATTACCAGCACCTTTTTAGGTCCATCCTTTTTGACACCCTGCTGTCTGGTTACAGCAATCTGCTCTTCAACGTTCTTGTAACAACCTGTCGGATGTGTTGTCGTACAAATGAATCCACGGTACTTCGGCTTGATGATCATGCGAGTGCCTCAATTAAAATCTTGTAAGAGTCTGAAAAATCAGCAGTGGCCTATTATAAACACCTGGGAAGGCTGTCACACCCTCCATTGCAACAAAACACCTGCATCTGCCTCAGTTCAGAGCTAAGATGCGGCTTTAGCGTCCTTTAATCCAAGCGTTTGAAAACCACCAGGGATCAAAAAATGGTATACCGCAGTTTTTGGTTTGTTATCGCTTTGTTACTCTTTTCGATTGGCTCGACACAAGCGGCCAGCCTGCCGGAGGATTTTATTCTTCTCAAGCCGAGCGAGATTTACAAAGGAAAGCTTGGCGAGCGGGAAGTGGTGAGATTTTACTTCACACTGGATCGTACACTTGATCTGGTACTTGAAAGCAAGACACCCTCCCGTACCAATAATGTTTATCCCGATGCGGTACTGTTTTATCCCGATGGCCGCGTTATTACGCGCGACTGGAGTAGCGGTGAGGGACGCAATTTCCGTATTCAGCGGCGACTGGATGCAGGCACTTATGTATTGCGTGTTGAAGATGGCCGAGGCTGCGGTTCCTTACATGGCTGCCCGGAGATCAATCGTGACTACATGATCGAGTTTACGGTCACTGAAGTCAGTCTCTTCTGAACATTATAAGGAGTTATGACCAATGGGGCGTCTGCTCAAATGGTTTTCTGTTGGTATTCTCAGCCTGATAACACTGCTTGTTCTGGGTATTCTGGCATTATTAATTTTTGTTGACCTCAACAGCCTGAAACCCAACATCAAAAGCCTTGCCGCTGAACAGGCCGGATTGGATCTACGCATTCCCGGAGATCTGAGCTGGAGTTTTTATCCTTATCTTGGCATTCAACTGGGTGCCATCGAAGTTAGACCTCTGCAAACACCGGAAGCGGAACCCCTGGCATCCATGCAAGGTGCAGCCATGGGTGTAGCACTCTTGCCGCTGTTTTCCGGTGAGATACAGGTCAGCCTGATCCACCTGATACAACCCCAGGTATTCCTGCATCGGGATCAGCAGGGTCAGGCCAACTGGGAGTTAATCCAGATCCCCGACTCGGGCACGGAAGACACCACCGATAAGGTAACAGCTGAAGTACCAGCAACAGAGACTGAAACAGGCTCCATGAGTCTGAATCTGGCCATTGCTGACCTGTGGCTGGACAGAGCAAAAGTACGCGTGCTTGATGAGGTCGAAAACCTTGATCTGGAACTTGCTGATGTCAGCTTCCGCGCACGGGATGTCAGTCTGGAAAAAGCCTTTCCAATCGAAGCCGCCGCTCATCTGACTTTAGCAGAGCCGGCAACAACCCTGCAGCTGAATCTCACATCACGTGTCAGTCTTGATCTGATCAATGAGTCCTACCTGCTGGATCAGCTGAAGCTACAACTGGAAGCAGGTTACCCTGAACTGCTCAAGTCACCCATCACTCTGGATCTGGAAGGTCGCATTGCTGCACAGATGCAGGAAGGCAGCATACATTTGCCTCTGTCTCTGTCGCTCAGCAAACCTCAGTGGGTTGACGACGGACTACCCGGTTTTGCAGCCACTCGGATCAAGATGGATGCACAGCTGGATCTGCTCAATGAGTTGTATCAGCTGAAACAGTTTGAACTGATCTCCGGTGTACAACTCGACAGCAACAGTAAAATGCTGCCTTTGGAGATCACTTTGAATGCTGTTGCCAATCTGGCAACCCAGCAAGCCAGCCTGAAGCAACACCTGCTGCTGGATCAACTGACTCAGCAATTACATGTCACAGCCAGCCAGCTGTTAAATACACCAGAGTTTTCCGGTCAACTACTCGTTGATATTCCGCAGCTGCGTAACCTGTTAGGAAATCTAGGTGTTGATCTGCCAGAAATGCAGGATTCCACCACACTAAACCGCCTGGCACTGGCTATCCGATTTGCCGGATCGGAGGAAAAAATCATTCTGCCTGAGCTGGACCTGACCTTTGACTCAACCCAGTTTAAAGGCCAGGCCGGAGTTGATCTGGATAGTATGGCGCTATTTATGCGTCTGGCCGGTGATGAACTGGATGCTGACCGCTACCTTCCACCCCCATCCGAAGAAGAAGAGCTGGCAGCAGTTGATGAAACAACCAGTGAAGACAACGAACTGCTGCCAGTTGAACTGCTGCGTGAGCTCAACCTGGATCTTGGTTTTACACTCCAGCAGTTTCAGATTACCGGACTAAAGGTTCAGAACATTGATCTGGCAGTACTGGCAAAAGACGGACTAGTACAACTGGAGCGCGTCAATCTTGACCTCTATCAGGGGCAATTTCGTAATCGCGCCAGTGTGGATGTGCGCAATGAACCGGCAAAACTTAACTTCAGTACACGTCTGAGCGATATGAACCTGCGCCCACTGCTGGATGATATGGAGCTGGAAAGTATCCCCTTGCGTGGCAAGATGAATCTGAGTGGTGATTTCACAACCACGGGTACACGCCTGTCTGAATGGCTGGCTGGCTCCAATGGCAAAGGCAATCTGCGTATGGTGGATGGCGCCGTGACCGGTGTGAACTTATCCCGCGAGGTTTGTGTTGCAGCAGCATCACTGGAAGGTCGCACCAGCCAACAAAACTGGAGCCCGGATACCGAATTCACCAATCTGCTGGCTGATATTGATCTGGTGAATGGCAAGCTGAACAACCGTGATCTTCGTATTGCCATCAAGGGTTTTGAAGTCTCTGGCCTTGGCCATTACCACCTGGTTAACGAGGACTTTCTTTACAACCTTGGCATACGTTTTACCGCAGATGCAGATCAACACGCTTGCCGCATCAGCAACAACCTTGCTCTGGTTCGCTGGCCTATTGAGTGTAAAGGATCTCTGGCAGGTGAAACCCCTGAAATCAGCTGTCGACCGGATACCCGTGCAGTGACCGACCTGGTTGGTGGCCTGCTTCGTGATGCGGCAAAACGAGAAGCAGAGCAGCTGAAGCGCCAAGCTGAAGCACGAGTACAGCAGAAAGCAGAACAGCTGCGTGCACAAGCAGAGCAGGCTCAGGCGGAACTTGAGGCAAAAGCACGCAGAGAAGCCGAAGAAGCCCGCAGTAGAGCAGAAGCTGAAGCGAGACAGCGAGCCGAGGACGAAGCCCGCAAACAGCTGGAAAGCCAGGCTCGTGATCGCTTGAGATCTCTGCGCTGAAATTGGCATGGAGGCCTGTGCTTCTTCTCATCACTGGGCGCGTGAGCTCCAAAAGCGTGGTTACCGGGTTCGGTTGATTGCCGCTCAGTTTGTTAAACCCTATGTCAAAAGCAACAAGAATGACCGTGTTGATGCTGAAGCCATCTGTGAAGCCATGAGCCGTCCTAATATGCGCTTTGTCACCCCCAAATCGGTTGAACAGCAGGATATCCAGGCCATGCATCGCATTCGGGAGGAGCTGGTTGCTCAGCGCACGGCCAAGGCTAACCAAATCCGTGGTTTGGTCGGTGAATACGGCATCGGCTTGCTGGATGATGGATAACTTGTATTCAGCGCTGAAAGAACGGCGCCCACGTTTTTCCAGAGCGGGATGAGGCTCCACCTTGGGATTAACGCTGGTGACTGGTTTTGGCATTTCTGATCTCCTGGATGCCCTGATTTGTATGTTATCTCAAAATCAGTTGGCTCAGGCTTAGGTTGACACACAGGGGGGCGAAGAGCCTTGAGCTCGTGTAAGCGATTGGGAGCCAGTGCGCGAATAGCCCATCAGGGTCCGATGCCTCGTAACGGCATCATTCATGAGACCGGATACACGTAGGCAGTCGTACCTTGGCTTCGATCAAACAAAGTGCTTGCAATAGAGGAGGAGTCCATACACGCCCTTAAATCAGCATCTTTCGTAGCAATGCAGTTTTGAGCACACTTGCCCTATGTTTTCTACAAGGGGCATCAACATGACCAATCAAGAGCTTCAAGTCTACTGGCAGCAGCTGATCAGGCTGCATCAGTCATCCGGCCTGTCGGCCAAGCAGTTTAC
>NZ_JACUUA010000280.1 GCF_014859565.1 Marinospirillum sp.
AGGTAAAGGCTCGGGTGATCGGGTTAAGCGCTGAAAAATAGCGGGCAACTAACCCCTCCTGCATGACCAGGAGAGAATACGTTAAGGCTGGCAGTGTAGGGTTTTGTACTGTAGAGTTTTGTACATTAAGTGCATCTGAGTGGCAATAATGGAAAAATTCTACAATCGAGAGCAGCAGTTAAGTGAATTACGCGCTATTTCTGCTGGCATTGAACAAAGCAAGGGCCAGCTGTCTGTGGTGGTGGGGCGGCGCCGTGTAGGTAAAACCCGGTTACTCAATGAGGCTTTTTCGCAAGAGTCCGGGTTATTTCTTTATCTGTTTATCAGTCGCAAAAATGAGGCGGCTCTTGTTGAGGAGTTTGCGAATATCCTTCGGCTCAAGCTGGGTGTGAGATTTTTTCAACCGCAGAGCCTGCTTGATATTTTTGAGTTTTTGTTTGATTTTGCGCAAAAGCAGCCGCTTACTCTCGTTGTGGATGAGTTCCAGGATATTGAGCGCCTTAACCCCGGACTGTTTTCCAGCCTGCAAAATCTGTGGGATCAAAATAAAAGAAAATCAATGATCCACTGGGTTTGCTGTGGCTCTTTGTACAGCCTGATGACTCGACTCTTCAAGGGTGCAAAGCAACCTCTGCTTAACCGGGACGATCACTTCTTTAAAATTCAGCCTTTGGCACCGCAATACCTGCACCAAATGTTGCTGGATAACCAACTGTTTACACCTGAACGTCTGTTGCAATGGTGGTGTTTATCCGGTGGCATTCCCAAGTATCTGGAGTGGCTGCTGAATGCTGGCGAGCAGCCTTTTGAAAAGTTAATCACTGCTTCTTCACCTCTGATAGAAGAGGGGTTGCACCGCCTGGTAGAGGACTTTGGCAGTGAGCACCGTGCCTACTTCAGTGTACTGGCCGCCATTGCCAGGGGTCACACCAGCCGAGCCAGAATTGAGAGTTATCTGGAAATGGGTGTCGGTCCTGTTCTGGAAAAGCTGGAAAATGAGTTTGACATTATAGCCAAACAGCGCCCTGTACATGCCAAGGAAAACTCGCGCAATCTTCGCTACAGTCTGGTTGACCCTTTCCTTGTATTCTGGTTTCACTTTATTCACACCAATCGCAGTGCGGTAGAAATGGAAAACTTCAGCTATCTGCGCACGTTGATTGCACGCGACTTTGACACCTTTTCAGGCAAGCAGCTGGAAAGCCTGTTCACCGCGCAACTGAAACATTCCCGACAGTTCAACCGCATAGGCGGTTACTGGGATAACAAGGGTGAACACGAAATTGATATCGTTGCCATTAACGATCTGGAAAAACGTCTGCTGGTGGTGGAAGTAAAACGCCAGAGTAAACGCTTTAAGCCGGAACAGCTCGCCAGCAAGACGCAGCAATTACTGCAAAAACTGAACTGCCAAGGCTATAGCATAGAGCAGCGCTGTTTTTCACTTGACAATCTTGAGCAGGTTTTTGCTGAGTTCAACCAGATTGACTTGAAGCCATGAAGCAGTTTTACACAGGGAAATAAAAGGTCTTTCATGTGTTTTCCCTGGGTATATGAAAGGGCATTAACTTGATATGAAAAAAACCACCACTAAGCTTCACCTTAAAATTGCCACTCTGGATCGCAGTTACAAGCGCTTGTTGATGCTGTTGACTGATCTGCTGGCTTTACCCTTGGCGCTTTGGTCTGGTTTTGCTTTGCGTTTTGCCGAGTGGTGGCCACAACCCTATATGTCTAACTTCTGGTGGCTGTTTATCATCACGCCATTGGTTGGTGTTTTGGTTTTTGCGCGTCTGGGTTTGTATCGTGCTGTAGTGCGCTTTATGGGCGTGCAGGCGCTCTGGGCTGTGGTTAGAGGGGCGTTTTTACTTGCATTGTTGATGTGGGCAGGTATTTACTTTTATGCGATTAAGGGCTTTCCTCGCTCTGTTCCCATTAATTTTGCTTTGGTAACACTGATTTATGTCGGTGGCACACGCTTGTTAGTGCGTGCTTACTACCAGTGGTTGATCAAACACTATGCCGATAAGGAAGCGGTATTGATTTATGGTGCGGGTGGAGCAGGTGTTCAGCTGGCAGTGGCGCTGAATAATGGCCGTGAGTTTTATTCCCGCGCATTTATTGATGATGACCCAAAGCTCTGGGGCAGTGTGGTGCAGGGATTAAAAGTTTATCCACCCCATGATGCTGCGAGTGTACTGCAACGTCATGGCATTGCCAGGGTTTTGTTAGCAATTCCTAATGCCAATAAGCAGCAGCGTAAAAAGGTGCTGGATTTATTTGCTGATCAGCCGGTGCATGTGCAAACGGTGCCCTCCATGCCGGAGATTGTTTCTGGTGAGGCCAGTGTCGATCAGCTGCGTGAGGTGGAGCTGGAGGATTTGCTGGGTCGTGACCCTGTACCGCCACGCGAAGAACTCTTGGCTGCCAGTATTCACGGAAAAGTCGTAATGGTGACTGGGGCAGGCGGCTCTATCGGCTCTGAGTTATGTCGTCAGATTGTACGTATTCAGCCACGTTTATTGCTGTTATTTGAGATCAGTGAGTTCTCGCTGTACAGCATAGAGCAAGAGCTTAATCAAATAATTCAGCAGGAACAGCTGAACACTCGGGTGTTGGCTTTGTTGGGTTCTGTGTGTAACCGTGCCCGTGTGGAGGCTGTTCTGAGGCGTTATGATGTAGCCACACTTTACCATGCGGCGGCTTACAAACATGTGCCGATGGTTGAGCATAATGTTTTTGAAGGTATTCGTAACAATGTGCTGGGCACCCAGGTGGTTGCGGAATCCGCCCTCAAGTTTGGTGTCGAGCGCTGTATATTGGTTTCGACGGATAAAGCCGTTCGCCCGACTAATGTGATGGGTGCCACTAAGCGTTTTGCTGAATTGATTTTGCAGGATCTGGCTTCATGCTCTGGATTTACGATTTTTTCCATGGTGCGATTTGGTAATGTCCTGGGTTCTTCTGGTTCTGTGGTGCCTTTATTCAGAAAACAGATTGCAGCCGGTGGACCGGTGACTGTCACTCATCCAGAGATTACCCGCTTTTTTATGACCATTCCGGAAGCATCTTTGCTTGTTATCCAGGCGGGATCGATGGCAAAAGGTGGTGATGTTTTTGTGCTGGATATGGGCGAACCGGTAAAAATTGAGCACCTGGCGCGGCGTATGATTCAGCTTTCCGGCTTGGAAGTAAAAGATGAAAAGCACCCGGAGGGTGATATTGAGGTGGTCTTTTCGGGTTTGCGCCCCGGTGAGAAGCTTTATGAAGAGCTATTGATTGGCGACAATGTGTCCGGCACTCAGCACCCAAAAATCATGCGGGCAGAAGAAGAAACCCTGACTCGACCACAGATTGACGAATTTTTGTACTTGTTAGCAGCTGCAGAGCAGGAGCTGGACTGCTGGAAAGCCCGTGCAGTTCTGGAGATGGCTGTTGGAGGATTCAAGCCCTCTTCCGATGTGGTGGATCATTTGTTGCCGCCTTTCACCGACTTGCTTACGGGTAAAGTAACACCGCCACCGGGGCAGCAATTGCAGTAGTTATTCATTGATGGTTTGAATTTTGATCCAAAAGTCGCTGCGGCGGCTTTTGTGTTATCTTGGGGTAAGGTTTTTGTAGACATTGATCTCCGGGGCGCATGAGGATGGAAAGATTTTTTAATACCGCCGGGCCAACCATTACTACAGATCATTACCATATTGATTTGTTGCATCGGTTGGATTGGGAGGAGATTCAGCACTTAATTGCCAGTAAGCGCTATTTTGTGCTTCATGCCC
>NZ_JACUUA010000046.1 GCF_014859565.1 Marinospirillum sp.
TGGAGGCAAGCGTCAATCTGGTCACGCACCAGTTGCTGCCTGAGAAGTTGGAAGTCTCGCCCGTTAGGGCGGGGAGCAGTCACAGTAATTTTTGATATGGAGCCGAATAGACTTGGATGCTCAAAACACACCGCTCAACGATGATCCGATACACGGACAGGCAATTGATGCCTGGTCCGGTATTGATTGGCGGCTTCGTTTAGAGCGTTATTTTCAGCAGGGGGTGGAAAGCCCGGTTGCCACCCTTTTCTTTGATTGGCAAGCATGGTTAGGACTAGCACCTTGGCAAATGGAAGAGAGCGATCTTTTTGCTTTCCTTAAATTGCATGATATTCCCTGCGCTGAAGGTATTGCGTCTGTTTTTCGAGGTGAGCGCCAGCCTGGGCACAATTATCCACGACACCAGAAGCTGGTGATTGAACGCATTCCCAAGCGTCATCGTAAAGCTTTTTTGCGGCACCTTGATGAGCAGATTACTGTCCGCCCTTCGGCTCACCCGCTTCGATTGGCACGGATCATTCAGCAAGAAGAGTGCGAACTTATGATGATGGAGCTGCAGCATTTCTTTAAAGCTCCGCCCCAGCTCATTCAATGCTGTTTAGGAGAGGCATGGGGGTTTCCCGCTTTATTGTTTTATCAGCAGAATCCCGCTGGCGAGGGATGCCTGCATCAGGTTTGGCTAAGTCCTTATAACTCAGTCAAGCGACCAGAAGAAGCTGCCTGCAGCTTGAGCAGTGATTATTGGTGCCGTCAGTATTTGCAGGATCAGCAGCGCCTTCTAGATCTGCGCCTGCACCTTTGCATACATCTTGAGCAGATCGAGGACATTCTTGGTATCGCTGTGGATGCAGAACAGATGGATCGCTTTGCATGGTTGTCATCCATGGTTCGCAACGCTCCCTTCCATGCGTTGCACATGATTGCGCATACCCAGCACTATTGGGAGCAGATGCTCAAGGCAGAGCAGGTAACAGATCGGGCGCTTGAAGGCCAGAGCCTACGCTTTGTGCCGTCAAGGATCAGTAGCGCCATTGCTGATATGGTGTATCTGCTGCAGCAAGGGCGACTGACTGCCCGCAAGATAGAGGCTGCCCGAAAAGCGCTGCAAATGCTGGAGGCTGCCTTGCATTGCGATCTGGCATCAGGCGACCCGGAGGTAGCCGTTAACTTGCTCTTTCCTCACTTAAGCTCATTTGGACTGCTGATGTCAGTATTGAATGAAATGCCAATGCTTTTGACCGGCATGAACTTAACTGCCGAAGACGTGGGTAGCATGCATAGGCTTTATGAGCGCATCCGCGCCGAGCGCCAAGGATCATCAGTCAGTTGCGTTACCCCATCCATGTAAACATCGAAGCACTCAAGGTTTGGACACACTGAAGAGCAACCAGACCATTTGTTGAGTAGAGGTGGCCATGCAGATTTCTCCCAAAGTACAGCAAGCGCTGGATGATGCGCGAAGCCATTTAATGCGCTTTGCAGTAGCAGGCAGCCTGACAGTGACCGTCATTTCAGCGGTTTTGCTCCCGCTGAGTCATGCAGATGCTGCGAACCTGCCGCCGGGCAATCTGGCAGAACACCCACAGGCAGGCAGCGCCATAGATTGCCAGAAAAGGCGCGTCTCTGATGGGGATACGGTGACCGGTTTCTGTAATGGCCGGGAAACACGAATTCGACTGTATTGTATTGATGCGCCCGAAACAAGCCAGGGCGAATGGGGTAAAGCTTCGGGTGCCTACCTTGAAAGCATGATGGATCACCGATTTAAGCTGATCATTCATGATACGGATCGCTACGGCCGATCCATTGGTGAAATTTTTAATTCGGACGGAAGAAATCTGAATGTGGAAATGGCTGGGTCGGGAGCAGCTGTTGTTTATCAGCAATACTGCAATGACAGCCATTATTATGACGCTGAGGATTTTGCAAAGCAAAATGGATTTGGGGTATGGACGGCAACCGATCCTTTGATACAGGCACCATGGGATTACCGACGCCAGCAAAGAGAAATCACTGCGCCAGACAGATGAAACCTGACGCTATATGGGATGCCCTATACTATCCATTGAATAGGCATTTGCCTGCTCGCTGAGCAAAGCCCAAATCCAATGGAGAAATATGCATGCAAACATCGAAGCGTCCTTTTTTTATGCTATCTGCCGGTGCCTTGGCATTAATGTTGGCTGCCGGTGCACAAGCTGCACCTAATGTCTATGGCAGCAAAACCGGTTATACGGATCATCGCGCCTCTGAGTTGTATAACGGCTTGCCGGTGGAATCCAAAAAGCATGATGCATTTCAGCTTTTTGCTTACGCTGTCACAGCGACCAACCCTGGGTCAGCATTTGAAAATGCGGCGGACAACGGATATTGGGCAGGGGTTGCGCTGCCTATTTACTCCGGTGGTCAGGGGCGTGAAAAGGTGCACATGGAGTTCGGTTACATGATGATCAGTAAGTCCGGTGCCAGCGGTTCGCCCACGGTTACGCCGGCAAGCTGGGAGGCTGGCTGGCAAGCAGGACATGATTCAGGTTTTGAAACGGGTTACGATAGTGGTTATATGAATGGACACGGAGATGGCTATGCCGATGGCTATTCGGATGGATGGGCGGCGGGTGATGCTGGCGATCCTAATGATCCCTCAGGCTATGATCCAATCGGTGTCACCGATCCAGATGCACCGACTGCACCTGCAGTAACCGCGCCTACAGCTCCATCGGGCACAACAGCACCAGGGGCGATACAGGATGTTGAGCGCAAAGCATTGACGGCTGCGGTGGCCTACAGTTATGAGTTGTACACAAATACCCAATTTAAAACGCGTTTGCGCGGCCAGGTGGGTGCAGCTCGGATTTCCGGTGTCACTGACGAGGTTTCATTGTTTTACGGTGCAGGGATCGAGCTTGCTCAAGGGCGCTATGCCTTGCGCATTGGGTATGACAAATACTCAAAATCAGAAAATATTGATGCACTGGCCTATATGGGGGTAGGCATCAACTTCTGATCATTGATTTACCACTAAGAAAAAAAACGCTAAGATAACCTGTGATCATTTTGATTGCAGGTTATTGCAGGTTATTGCAGGTTATTTTCAGGTTATTTTTTTTGGGATGCGTGATGACAAACGAAACGGCAAGACTGCTGAAAATGCGAGCAGAGCTCGAAAGAATGCAGCGTGAAATTGAAATCCTTGAAAAGGACGGCGAAGTTCAAAAGGATATTGAGCTTCGAGATGAAATTGAGCATATTTTATCTCATGCGGGAAAGACCCCTGGCTTCCTTAAGGTCATCTTCCCTGATTTCATGGTAACCACAGAAATGACTGACAGAAACAAGAGCAAAGCTTCTCCGGTCAAAAAACATAAGCGACCATTGATTACTTATCAAAATCCGCATAACGGTGAAACCATTAAAACACGCGGTGCGAATCATGGGCTGCTGAAAACCTGGAAAAAGCAGTATGGCTCGGATGTTGTCAACGACTGGGTTATCTCTGTGGATAATTCTGCTTAAGGTTGTTCAATGCAGACCCAGGATACGATCTCAGACCTGATTGCGCTGCACGAGCAGTTAATGCAGGAGACGGATCGGCAGGTATCAAAACTGTTCGACCCGCTTCCTGCTTGGGGGTATGCTCAAAACATGGGATTTCCCACACCTCAGCGCAGTGGTGAGGATAATGAATACCATCCCCCCATACCCGGAGAAACCTTTACGGGACGTTCAGCGATTGACCTTTGCCGCCAGGGATTTTTACAACTGAACAAGTTGCTCGGCCAGGATGGTTTAACCGTTTTCCGCTTAATTGGGGCTATGCCGGTTAGTAGCGGACAATTGACGGATCTTGATGCCTTATATGAAGTAAAGGCACGGCTCAGGAAGGCTATGCTGCCATTTCGCAGTCATTTTCGCAATGACGTGATTAAGGCCGCGTTCCCGGAGATCTCGCTATTGCAGGCCTATCGATTATGGCCGCTGCATGATTGCACCCAGCAGACCATTACTCGAATTCATTTAACCTGGAATGCCCGAGGTTACACTCATGGAAAAATCACCGGACAAGCGGCCATTGATTTGCTGGATGCATTACAGGCCGGTGATCCCCGAGTGGATCATGGCAAGTACAGAGAAGCCAGAATGGCACTTTCATTTTACCGGCTAGATACTGAATACACTCTGATACGCCCTGTCCGTCCACATCCGCGCTACCAAATTCAAACGGCAGACGGCCAGTGGACGCAGCAGCAGGCTCACTTGCCATTACTCTGCATGAACCAGGTAAAAAAGCCTGAATTCAGGCCGCTGCAACCACTGAGCGAAACAATGGATGACGGAATGCAGCGCATTATGGAGCGGCATGGAGCCGACATGCTGATACCTTGGCTTGGAATTCTGAAGCCGGGATGCGGTTTGGGTCGAAAAAAAAATCCTGGCGCTTAATGTGCGGGCGCCAGGATCAGAGGTTCAGATTGTTGTAGAGCTTGCGATCGGCAGATGCTTGCCAATGTAAGCAATCTCAATTCGTTCCTCATGGTAGCGCAGGTAGATGCGGTGCAGATCTCCGAGAGGGAAGTGAGGTAATACCTCGCAGACCTCACCGGGAGTTCGGGTGAATCGGCGCAATGAGCGCAAGGACTCCTGGGTGCGCACCCCCTCGGATTCCTGGCAGGAGATGCCTGCCGAAACCACGTTGCGCAGAGAAATCAGCTGACCGCCATTTTCACGCATCAAGTCCACGCCACAAGTGCCTAAGCTGAATAAACGCTGAGCGAGCGCCCCCACCGGCAGATTCATGCGGTTGATTTTATCCAGGGTACCGGCCACCTCTTCAAAAAAGAACAGTCGATCAGCAAACATCTTCTGGCAGAGACTGATAATGGATTTTGCGCTTGCCCCCTCATCGACCAAGGCATCCAGAGCCATTCTGGCTGCCTGCCACTGTGGATCTGCATCATTGCTGTAGAGTCCATTTAAAAGCTGCTCGTTACGCTGACGCAGTGCAAGATTGTCACGCTTTAGTTGATCGTTCTCTTGCTGCAATACCTCGGCAAGTTCGTAAAGCTGATCACCGGCAGCGCTGTTTTCCACTGGCGTAATATCAATAGCGGAGATCGGCTCAGGTTGTCTTAAATGCTCTTGGATGCCCGGTAAGCCATTCAGATATTCGGCAATTGGTTTTAGTGGAAAGGACTGAGTGACCGCCTCGTTAAACTCTTGCACCTGCGATTCTGCTCGCTGAAGGAGTTCCTGAACCTGCTGCATGGCTTCGACCTGAGCCTTGATGGCCACCCCGGCCTCGCGCAGCGCATTGGCCTCGTTATGCGCCTCGCTGAGCGATTCTACGAACCCCTCAACCTCGGTCATCATTTCTGCCAACAGCATGCGCTGACTATTCAGCTCATTCAGGATAATGGGCTCAGCACTCGATTCAAGCTGCTCATTTACCCAGTCCGCGACTTGATCAAGCCCCTTGATCCATGAGTCAATACGCCCTAAATCCAAAGGGATTATACCCGCTGAATCAATTTGACTGGTCTGAAGCAATTGAGCAGCATGCAGCAAGGACGCAAAGTCACTGCGCGCCTGATCTACAAGGTGGCGGAAGCTGTGATGAGATAGTTCATCCCACTGATCAAGTACATCCCTGATGGTTTGAACACCATCACTGCTCTGCAGGCGCTGCTCAACATGCTTTTTAATGGAGTGATTCATCCTGATGATGTCTGCATAGACGGGGTGAACACCCGATCCAGCAGGAGCGACCATTTTTGGGAGAGATAATGCCACCTGATCGCTGGATGAAGGTTGCCCTGCACCGGTGAGGGCGTTGAACTCAGGCTCATCAAACAGCAATACGCCATGCAAATAGCTGGTGCAGTCTGGTTCAATCCTTGCGATGAGAAGCAGGATGCTTTTTGAGAGCGTGATGACGCTCATGGCAAAAAATGCACCGATGAGACGCGATTTTTTATCTTCAGAGAGCTGCTGCCAGCAGCCTAGCTCAAGCAGAGCCTCTTGAAAATAGCTGTCGATCTTGAGCGCCAAGTGCAAGTCGGTTCCAGACTCAGCGCTAATCATGCCAGGCAAATAGGATGCCTCCAGTATGTAGTCATCCATGTTCATGCCATCGGCATCAGTGTTATCAAGCAGCTTGGAAATCTTAAAGTCTGGCCGCCAGTTTTTCATCAGTTCAATTTCGGCCACCGACAGGGTGGGCATGAGGCGTTTCTCGCTGAGCGCACCTAAATAGGCTTTAAGAATCAGGTAGCGCGCCTTTGAGCAGCCGAATATCGCCTCAATTTCACCGGTGGTTGAACGACTATTACGGGTTACACCATTAACTCTTTCGATAAAGGGTTTTCCTGATTTGTTTTGTGGGCCTTCCAACACCCATGGGGTTTCAGGTTTATCGTCACTAAACCAGCGCTCACGCTGAATGGAGCGCAGCTGTCGGTATTCGTGACTCAAAAGGCGATGCAGATCACGAAAGTGATCCTTGATGCGCTTTAAGTAGGCCTTGGGCTTTTCATTAATCAGCTGCTCAAACACCTCAAGATCACTAAGCCGGACGCTGTGCTGCTTTATTTTTGGCATGCCCAAGCCTACAGGAGAACCCTGGATTCTCCTGTAGGCAGGCTCTCCTACAGATTCAAGTTCACTGGAATAATCAATCTTTTGCTCATGGAAGGCGATTTGTAGGGTGTTCATCCATTCTCGCCTGTTTATGCACATGCGATCTATATCGGAAACGGGGTTCTGCTCGGGGATTTTTTCGTAAGAAGTCATTGTTTTTTTCCTTTGAATGGATAGCTGAGGCATGCCGATAGATGGTTAGTGCTCTTCTTCATCACCAGCGGCATTGGCATCATAGATGCCGCCCAGGTGATCGATCATTTGATCCAAAAGGTTTTGGGTTGCATCGACAACAATGGCAAAGGTGCCTTCAAAATAGGCATTTTTGTCATCCATGCTTTCGCCGAGCGATTCCTCGAGTTCCTGCAAGACAGATTCATCAACGCGAATCCCAGAAAAAATCATTCGATCATCCAGGGTGAAGGACAGGTCTTTTCCTGCCATGGCCAGTTTCTTCACGCACTTGCCTTGCTCGATGTGGTGAACGACTTCATCGCAAGCCAAGTCCTGTCCTTTGATATTGACTGTGTTGCTACTGATTGCTGCATCAACCAATGTGCACGACTCGCCCAAAGAAAAACCTTTCGGGGCTTTATTATTGATCCAGCGGGTCATGGCTTGAATCGGGTCTTCCATGGTGCGAAGCGGAACAACAGGGAGTGAGCCTAAACACTCACGCAACAGATTGAGCAGGGATTCGCATTTTTTGTCGCTGGTTTGATCAATAATGATTCGCCCCTTTGCAGCATCAATCCACGCAAAAACAAAGCTGCTGCTGGTCATGGCGCGAGGCATGAGCTCCTGTACAACCTCTTCCTTGAGCTGTTGCTTTTCCTTACGCCCAACCTTGCGCCCTTCGTTTTTTTCGATCTCGGCGATCTTTTTACTCAAGGCCTCATTGACCACCTTGGATTTAAGGTCGCGCTCCTCAATTTTCAGCGTCAGTAAAAAATGGTCGTCTTTGCCATTAAGTCGAGTGGTTACCACCAGGCTATCCGATTGATCGTCCCAGCTTGACCATCCGAGGGATTTCATTTCTTGACTGCCGCATGGTCGGAAAGGCTTTTTAGCCAGGGCTTTCTCAAGCGCTTCAGCGCTCAGGCTTGAGAACGTATTGCTTCGTGCCGCATAAGCCCGGAATTTGTTGAACATGATGGGTGACTCCTTAATTCAGGTGGTTGTGTTTAGCGGTCTGAGCGCTTCAATTAGGCTTTTAAATAGAATGCGCTTGACTTGCAGTACAGGATAACCTATAAGCATTTAAAAGCAAGCAGCAAGCTGCCGATTTGCAGAGCACCCCTTGCTGGTGTTTGAGTTTACAGGTTAATCTATGCATACGAAATCATTTAAAGCAACAGTGCGAGAGTTGACTATGTCAGCGTTACAGAAAATTCATGACAATCTTGATGCATCGGTAATGGGCGGAAAAAAAAAGGCATTGGCTGCATACAAAGAGGGTTACCAAAGCTACCTCCATGCAGTCGATACCTCTGATGAGGACTGCAGAGATGATGGTGCTGGCGCACATGTACCCTGCCCTTATGGATGCAGTCAAATCGGCATGCGCTGCGCTTGGATGGCTGGATGGAATGACGCTGATATAGATTTCAGGGGTCGTCAGCCTTTCGTCCAGCGCTGCGATGATCTTGGGATCATGGCAGCCTGAATTATTACCACAATCGAAAAAAGAAAAGAGGTGAAGAATGGACATGGATAATAATCCCGCGCAAAAACATTGGCTGATCGTGGCTGAACAAGGGAAGACCGTTGATATGTATGTTATCGATGGATGCAATCCAGGCGAAGCCAGAGAAGCGTTCCAGGGCGAGTACCCGGAAAAAGCGGGTGCGGAGATCCATGTGTATCCGTATAGCGGTGATACACAGGACTTTGAAGGAGCAGATGAAGAAGGGCAGTCCCTGGTTCATCTTTTGAGCTGTATCCGCAGGATGCAGTCAGAATTAGCCGGTGCCATGAAGGTTCCGGAAGACACTCCGTGGAATCGAATGATTGCAGTGCTGAATAAGGCGCTGAATTAAATGGTGTCGGGTGATCTGTTGGCGCTCTTGCATGACTCCCTGGATCATCCTGCTTTAGGTTTTGCCTCAGCGGGTGTGGTTTTGATTTTTGGTTCGATTTTGTTGATCAATGTTGCCGGCACCCTTTTTAAAATGATAGCCATAGTGGTCTTTCTGGCACTGGTAACCGGTGTCATATTGTATTGGCAAAACCCAGGTATGGTTTATGAGTGGATCAAGCAGGGACAGCAGCTCATTCAGTATTTTTAAGGGGCAGAGTAACGATAGAGCTTCAAATGGATTTACCAATTGAAAGAACTTAAATTAACCACAAGCCGTAAAATCATCCGCTGGAACGGTTTGTTATGGCAGGAGAGGTGATTAAATGGCACTTAAAAAACAGGAAAGGAAAGAGGCGTACCAGGAGATTCAGCGGCTGATGCCTGAAGGAAAAAACAAAGAAGCTTTCAGCAAGCTTTGCCTGCTCTGCGGATCAGACACGGGGTCGTATCTTCTGGTTGATTACGACGAGGCCATGGCACAACTACGGCGCAGCGTAGAGGCATAGCGGCCATGTTCAGGGACTGCGTTAGCAGTCCCGCCTGCAACTTTGTTAAATTACTAACAGGGGAATATAAAAATGTTAATACGAGATACAGATTGCTGCTTTCGGCATCAAATTGAACAGGCTGTTGGGAAAGACGCTACAGGTAAAGAGACACTGGATCACATTTTTGGCACATACGATAACGATTACCGAGGGAATACAGATATTGTTTTGCGTGTCTGGCGGAATGACAAAAGAACCGCTTGGCAAAGACTGAATATGTTTTGGGCTATGCCGTTAACCCTAATTCTATCGCCAATCCAGTATGTGATGGTCGGTCAAGTTGGCTGGGATACAAAAACCAAATTCGGGCGATTTGTTCTGCGCGTTACTGGTCACTTGAAAGAGTGATTCAACAAGAGAATCAGCGGCTCCGCCCGCTGATCGATCTGTTGGCACAAGAAAACCGGTCGTGGCTATCTTAAGTTTAGAATTTATTTTTTGAATGAATGAGGATAAAACCATGACACCAACTCTTTTACAACGCTGTGCTGCAGTATTCAACAACCGGGAAGTACACGTAGAAAGCCACGGTGAGGCATCCGCCTCAGTACCGTCAAGTAATGCGCTCCTGAAACTGGTGGCCGCTGTCTTAATTGGATCGACCCTGGCTATGTCCGGACAATCCATGGCAGCAGACCCACATGCCGGTGCTTTCCGCACAGATGTTCAAAACGCCCAGAGCCAGATGGATGCAGAGGAACGCTCTGGCGGGATGAAGTCTTCCGAATCTAGTGGGGAGCGGTTTCAGATCACCAAAATGAAAGTTGAAGCCGGAGCGCTTCAGTACATGGAGTTTAAGGGAGAGCTGCCTTCTATTGAGGCATGCAAACCCTTTGCTGGAATGACCATTGATGCTGCCCATGCGTATTCAAACTCATATTTTGAGCGCCACAATGTAACAAGTCTCTCTATGCGAATGGATATCACAAACTACGTTGCTGATCATGCTGCAGCCTGCAATCATGTCGTACTTCCCAACTCAGCTGGTCCGGACATGGCGTCAATGTAGGCTTGTCACCCACAGCAGGCGCAACTTAATGCGCCTGCTGATCCCTCATGTATTGAATGACCTCAATGGGTACATCCATTATTTTTCCAATCGCAGGGTAGGGATGCCCAAGGCTTTTAAGAAACAGGAAATCCATTTCTGGGGCGATTAATTCACAGGCAAAATCCATAAGCAAATAGCTGCCTGGATTTTCTGGATTCAGCACATCAAGCAGTGTCGAAAAACCCTTGACAGGCACGGCGTGCTGCCCGTCCATCGGTAGTGCACCGGTAACCACCATACCTAACCCCAAAGCAACGTAGAAGCGCCGTTCGGCCTCACTGAGCTTATCGAGGTTAATGCCAATCACATAGCACTGCAGACCCGCATCAAAACGATACAGCCCCTTTAGTTCTGGATCAGCCAGATTGGAGCAGATCACTTTGTATGACTTATCATTGTTCACCACGGTCATCTCATCAACGATGCTGTACACATTGACAGGGAGCCCCATGGAGACCATCGTGCGTATCCTTATAGCCATCAGGCGCATACGATGTCTGGGGTTGTCGAGTGCCGGGTGATTGCCCGGCAGGTGCTGGTGATTATTTGACATGCAGTCGTCCCGTCCGCTTTAGTGATTTTATTGCTTGGCTTCAGTGTTGAACTGATCTTTTAGTCGCCCTATAACCAGAACAATATCCTGAATGGTTTGGCTTGAGTGCAAGGTCTGATCGGCTTGAGCCGCATTCTCCTGAGCCATGACTGCAATGTTATCAACTGCACGAGCTACCTCGGCAGCAGCCAGTGCTTGCTCCTTAAGAACTTGGCGAATATCTTCGGTTGCGCGAATGACGCGCCCGGTCTCACCGGTAATAGCCTGAACGGACTGACTGGTTTCTGCTGCGCGTTCAATCCCACGATCAACAGCAGCCAGGCTTTGCTGCATGGCTTCCACAGACTGCTCGGAGGTGTCGCGAATTTGATCAACCATGGCTGTGATTTGCACTGTGGATGTGGCTGTTTTCTCGGCCAGGCTGCGCACCTCATCAGCCACAACGGCAAAGCCGCGCCCATGTTCACCGGCACGGGCAGCTTCAATGGCAGCATTGAGCGCCAGCAGGTTGGTTTGCTCTGCAATGCTGCGAATGGTCAGCACGATATTACCGATATTATCAGACAGCCCCTTTAATGCATCCAGGTGGCCTGCTGCAGCTCGAACAGTGTCAGCAATGCCGGCAATATCCTCAGCATTGCGCTGAACAGCCTGAGAGCCTTGGCCTGCAACAGCACCTGCTTTTTGTGCTGCTTCATGTGACTGCTCTGCATTCCCGCTAATCTGCTCTACAGACACGTTTAACTGCTCAAGGGCGGATGCCATACCCGCAGAGGCATCTGATTGCTCTTGAGCGCCCTTGGATGAGATTTGACTGGCATTAACCAGATCTGTAGCACCTGCCTCCAATTTGCGTGTGGCATGTGTCAGTTGAAACACAATTTCAAACAGGCGATTACGCATGGTCAGCAGGCTGTTAAAAATACTGCCAATTTCATCACGATAACCAAGAGGGATATTGGCGGTTAAATCGCCAGACCCAATCTCACGGGTAACTTGCTGCATTTGCATTAGGCGTTTTCGCTGACTGCTGACCACCCACCAGACCAGCAATACAAAGCTGCTGAGCAGAGTGATCAGCGTGATAGCTAGTTGACTTACTGGCTTGATGTAGGAGGCTTGCAAGTTACCTAATGGCACGGTTGCCTGGACAACACCGCGAACATCACCGATTTTCCAGTCGCTCTTGGGTGAGTCCGGATGATTGTTGTGGCAGTTGATACAGCTTTGTTCACGCATCAAGTCTGCTTTAGCCAGCCTGTATGCCGGCTTACCATCTGTTGTTTTGACGCGACGGGCAAAAGTTCCGGTCGGATTGGATTGGAGCCACTGCGCGGCCTCTTGCTCAAAAGCATCTAACTGGTTACTCCCTGCACGAAAAGCAAAAGGCTGATTACTGTAAATGCGAAATTCAGAGCCAGAGGCACCGGGCTGGCTCTGACTCATTTCACCGAGCGCACGCATAACAGTGGCCGGAAGGGGGACGGATTTTGGCTGGTTGATGTGGTCATGGGAAATACCCAAACCTGCCTCACGAGCTTTTGGCAGAACATGCTCACCGTAGAATGCTCGCGCATTGGATGCCATCTGAATCATGTCCTCAGCATTCTGGCGACCAGCCTGATCTAGGGTTTCATTATAGAGCTGGTGCAGCTGAAGGCCGGTGGCACCCATAACGACCAGCGACCCTAAAAACAAAGGGATAACCAGTTTTTTGGCAAAACTCAACCCCATTAACCGGTATTTGATTTTGGCGCGAAGCCCCTTGAAACCAGGCGGCATTAAGTGTCCTTCAGCCAGGGTGTAATTGGCACCTTCGCGCATCTGCTGATAAAGGTCTTCAAAGAATTTAACTTCATCACGGGTTGGCTTAAGGCGCACACTCATATAGCCGCCTGATGCCAGCGGAGTGACGGTTGCCTTAACCCAATAAAAATCACCGTTTTTACAGCGATTTTTGACAAAGCCCTGCCATGCACGACCTTTTTTAAGGGTTGACCACAAGTCACGAAAGGCTTCTGAGGGCATATCTGGATGGCGGACGATGTTGTGATTTTTGCCAATCACCTCATCGCGGGTGAAACCTGAGTATTCGACAAAATCATCATTTACATAAGTGATGATGCCCTTGCTGTTGGTGTGCGAAACGATGGAGCAGTCCGAGCGAAGAAGGACTTCATGCGAGGTGACGGGCTGATTGTTTTTCATTGCTGTTGTAACCCTGCGTAAATAACTGTTGTATTTAATCTACAGCTTTACGCAGGGTGTCCGATTGCAGCGACTGACCAGCGAATCAGTTAAGGTTAAAAAGATTGACACAGATCACAATGTTGAGTCGAAAACAGCCAGCACTCCTGGATCAAGGCTCAGGAGGGAGGCTGTTACCCTTGATTTCGTCTGTTTGTAATAATGGGGTCTTGCTTGCCTCCATCAGCAGCTCTGAAATCCTCGTCAATGCAGCTCGTTTATAGGCTTCATTGCTCCATGGCTGCATGTCTTTTGATGGTACAAAACGATTCATTTCCACCATGAAAGATTCAATTAAAGATGGCAAGCTTTGAACACGCATCTTTACCATTTCATCAAAGCCATCGATCTGATAATCCAGAGTTTTTTTTGCAATCAGCTCGTAATTCGGCGCAAAACCTTTCTTTGATAGCCAGACTAGATCCCAGATATCCCGATACCGTATGTGTTTTGTCGATGCACAAAGCGACACAACCTTATCGGCCATGATTTCTGTAGCTGACTCCACTTGTAAAACGAGGTCTGCATAAGTGACTGGGAGGTTCGGGTAGTTCAAATGCAAAAACCTGGCTTCACTGGTGTAAGCCGGGATATTCGCAATTTCCAGCTTGATCTTTTGCTTTGGCATATCTCTTCGCCCAGGGCTGGTCTCTATGGCAACTTGCCACTTATCGACCCGAACATTGTCATAATCCGGCTCGGTTCGCATATCTTTTGGGTACTTAACTGCAACATCGAGCCTGTAGCGACTTCCAATATGATCTTCAATGGCCTCCTTGATATTTGAGACATCGGTAGAAACAAACGCTTTTCCACCGGCAAAATTCAAGTCCTCACTATAACGCACACCGCCATAACAAAGCCGGAGTGACGTTCCGCCTTGAAAAATCAGATTTTGCAGCAGATTTTCACGCGACAATGCAAATAAGATGTCGTAGTGCAGGATTTCCTTTTCAAGAACAGGGCGAAAAACCGCCTTTTCAGGATAATCGGCCACAATCTGATCGACCATTTTTTGAAGTTCGTTTCGTTCATTCATCGCCCAACTCCTCGTGATCCAGCAGCAAGTGAAGATTTCTGCCGGTTCGCCGTAAATCCCTGATGGCTGCCTGGGAGGTGGCCATCGGTAGAACATCGCCTTGCTGCATATACTTGAATGATTTTAAAACCTCGCTGAGTGGCCTGGATGTGTGAGTAAACTCAACGGTTCCGTAGGGAGTTTTGATCTCGCCTTTGCGTCCGGTTGTCATCACCGTAATTCGATCTACGGGAATCTGACTGATCAAGCCGTATGCTGCTAATGCAGACTCCAGACTGATATAGCTGTATTCAAGCGGAGCATTACGCATTAGCCGTGCGACCCATTCAAGAGTTTTCCCGTCATTGCTGGTTGCTGCAGGGTTCAAATAAATCCCCGAGGTCAGCAGGATCAGAGTTCCATCCTTGACAGCACGCTGAACCCCTTTCAGAAGAGCGGCCTCTGCATCATCAGGGAATAGTGTCCGCATTTGCATTAGGCTGACAACATATCGTCCTTGGCGGTCCAGCCATTTCAATGTTTTATCCAGTTTTCTGGCTTTCATCAGGTCACTAAAAAGACAATTTTGTCTCTTTAGCGTACATCTGCATCTGATCATTAGTCAATCGTTAATCAAAGGCGAACACCTTGTTAAGGTTAGACTTGGATCGTCCTGAAACTCGTGATGATTAATGCGCGATGCTCGCTCGGCTTCTAGCCACAAATCGACCTGCTTTCGCATCTTGCAAATCTCCATCCCCAGACTGCTGTCATCGAGTGTGCAATCAAGGGAATGCTGCATATCAGCCAGTCGCTCGGCATGCAGGGCAACATCAAGCAGTGACCACATGACAACCTTGTGTGATGCTTCCGGCTCACCGGTTTGCACCGCCTTAAGTGAGGCGGTCATGCTGATCCATCCGTCAAGATCACGCATTATTTGAGGGTTGCTGGTCGCTTGATGGATCACGCGATCAAACGGCTCGGTATCAAAAGGCAATACCGGTGAATTAGTCTTCATGCAAGGTTCCACGAGTATTTTTTGCAGAGACTGGCTGGCAAGTTTGGAAAAACGCTGAAACTCAGAAGAAGGCCGTCTCTGAAGGTTAGGCTTGCCAGCCGGTGAAAGCATTGCGTCCATAATGCTTTTCAATTCCGGCAGGCCGGTGGCATCATAAGCTGCTTGAACGCGATTCCAAAAAGGCGGATTGCCTGTCCACTGTGGATCATGTAGCAACCCCTGGGCGCGAAGGGCGCTTAAGTTAAGCTCAAATGTGTGCGAACCAATAACCCATGTTTTTTCCAGCATCTGATCCGGTGCAGATCTGTACTGATGCATCAGATCTTTAAGAAAAAACTCAGGCAACATCAATAGTATCAGGTGGATATCGATCTTTTGATCACCGCACACCGGCAGTTGCCAAGACTCAGCGCAACTGGCGATCCTCTCCAGGGGAATGCGCGCCAGCGTAATCCCGTTCAGCGAGAGATCAACGGTCTGCCGGTCGTAATCAATGTCTGGCACAAGAACGCCATCAAGGTAGTCCATGCCTTGGTGTGAGAGCAACTCCTGCATCTGAGTAATGATTTTAAGCAGGTGCTGCGAAATCTTCTTATCAAGATTCCGGTTGATGCTTACGGCCTCCTCGGTACCGAGATTTATTTCTGCGAACTCGCGGAGCTGGTTGCGGAACATCATCAGGCGATCAGGCTGTGATTCAGATAAATCCAAATGCTCATTGATTAAGTGTGACAAAAGATCAGCGCAAGCCTGTGATCCCGGCTCAGAAGGGCTGTAACTTAACCCTCGACCCGGTAGCAGCAAATGAAACCCGGCAACCGGAGAGGGCTGATACAGCAATCGGATTGTCGGGTCAGGCAGATAAATCTCCTGCGCGAGCCCTGAGTCGATCAGTGTGTTCAGCAATGCATGAGAGGCTTCCATTGGTATATTGCGGGAAAGCGTGGCTCGCGTATCCATACCCGGCATGGCACGATCATGCACCTGCATGATTGCCAACCTTAAGCTGTCATCAAGCCCTTTTGCCAGAGCAGCCTTTTCTAGGTGATGTGTTAGTGCAGAGCGCAAAGACAGCTTGGCCGGTGATGCCTTGCCATTATGCGAAGCCAGTGCCGACTGAATACGCTTAATCGGCCGATCATTGGAATTGGTCGAGTTCTTCAGGTGTTCTGCATTGAGCAGTCCGACATGAGCAATGCCATGGCTATTCAGTAGATCGATGGCGGAATCAATGCGCTCTACGCACGGTGAGGCTTCTTTACCCTGATGCAGGATCACCTCACCTCGGATGCTCATTAAATCATCTAGCAACTGACTCAGATTATCGGCTTGCGCTGAAGGCTTCGTTGCATCCGGGCTGATGAAACGATCAAAAATTAACGCACCATGGAAGGCGGCAAACAGATAGGATTTGTCATCATGACTGACAGGAGTGGCCGGATTTTTGATCCGCTGCCATAAAATATCCTCGAGCGTATCCCGCGCCCACTCTAGGGTGTTGCGCCCAGACTCTTCAGTATTTTCTTCAATACTGAGCATTTGGTGCATTAATCCTTGCCCAAGGTGAGAGGGAACTGCCAGTAACCCGTCTTGCAAAATCTCAACGAGCAGCAACCGGTGCTCCACCTTTGGTAGATCGTCAATACCCGCTGTAAGCAGCAAGTTTTTACGAAGAAGGTTAACGATCTGTCGGGTCATCAGGCTGGATTCGTGCAGCGTATCGCGGTAATGCTCAATCGGTATCATGAAAATTCCTTAAAAAATAAAAAGGTGGTTGGTCATGCCTAAAGGTTGGGGCAGGTATAGCCAAGTCCTGAGTTCTATGTCACCGGCAAGATGGATTAAGTTGCCGGACGCAAAAGGAGGTACAACCCAAGCCCAATCAGAGCCATGGCTAAGCCGTCTTGTGCGCGTAGATTGCTCCCGAGCAGTCGGTAGATCACAAAGCTGCACAGCATGGCTGCAACCACACTGATCAACGTGAGAATCGAGTAAGGCAGAGCGCGAGAGCCTAGCGTGAAGAAGGAGAGAAAAAAGACATTGGCCAACACAAAGACCGGTGCCCCCATGATGGCGAACTTGGAAAAGTCCAGCCAGCCTGGGCTTTCCAATAAAGCTTGACTCCGGCTGATTACAAAAAAGTTGTAACCCTGTATCAGCAGGGTGGCAGCAATAACGGAAAAACCCAATACAAACATTCGGATAGTCCTTGAAAGAATGGCGGCATACAGGATAATCTGTACAGTACATTCTAACAAGCAGTGAGGGAGATTTGCATGCTGAAGCTTGATCAAAAAGTCTCTGTTGAAACCTGGGATGGTCATTTGTTTCAAGTCAACTTAAGGGACTTCCTGAAGGGGCTTGGCAAAAAGGGGTGGCTAGATCAAACGATTGCAGAAGAAATTGGCTTGCAGCATGGTGTTTCGTATCAGAGTGTTGAGCACTGGCAATTTAAGCCCAAGGTTATTCCGCAGCAAAAGCGCATATGCGGCTTCCAGACCATGCTGTATCGGATGCATACCGGCTGGCGCTTTGCGACCCTGGTTGAAAGCCTCTATGTGATTCGGGATCATCACGGCATAGCCTTGGCGCCCGATGCTCTGATTCATGCGCTCTATCGAGACAAGAGGCTGATGGCCAGCATTTCAACGCACAAGGCATTCATGGAAACCAAGCTTCAATTGCTTCGTGGTTTTCGTCGTGGCGCGCCGATGAAATGTTATTTGCGTTACCCCAGAACGACCAGCGAGAAAAGGGCGTTTTATGCGGCCAGCGATCTTGATAAGACGCTGATCCGTGGCAGGCGAAGTGCGTCTATGCTCCCCTCCTGCTGGGGTGATGCCTATCGCAGCACGGAGCATAGCTGGAAGCGACAAACAAGGGTGGATCGACAATACTTGCGCCACGCAGCCTAGAGGGTTGCGTTGAGACAGATTTGCACAGAGGGAAGGTGACCGGATAGCTGGCCGGCCTGATCTAGCCAGCTGCCCACCTCCCTGACTTCAATGCTTCTTGCGAGGCGCTTCAGCCTGCTCCGTAATTCCTCGGGCTCATACACATTCTGCAGTGCGGATGCAATGCCATGATTAGATAGCTCGAAAGCTTCATAAGCATTATGGCCTAGCTTGGCATGAGCCATCTGGCTGCGAGTTAAAGCAAAAGCCAAGTGAAGCAAGTCTTCTGGCTCCACTTGGCGGCTGACTGACTTCTCATTCAGCCAGTTCTTTGCGGCACCGGTGCCCAGCCACTCTAGCGCCTGAACGCAGGCGCTGAACTGGGGGAGTGCGCTGCATTTAAAAGAACCGGATTGCAATTCATTCCAAGCTTGAGACTCAATCATTTTTAGGGTGTGCAGAGCCGGTATAGACACATAGGGGCTGGCCTCATGAGCGTCCGCGCTGCGGTGCATCTGAATCGCCAGCGCCAACAATGAAGCCAACCCGATCAAGTGGCTCTCAGCATGTTCAGAGTCAAGAAGCACTGCGTGTTCATTGTAGCGTGGCAGTGTCCACTGTGATTCCAGGAGATGCCTCCATGCCTCCAGAAGATCCATTGTCCCGGGTCGTTCGAGCGGAATTTTGCTTGTGTCGGGATCTTCATGAGTGATCTGCTGATACCAGTAACCCACATCATGCGCACATAAATCGACCGCATCCGGGAAGTACCCTTCCTGCCAGAAGGCTTCCTTTGAAGTCAGAGTGACAGCAACAGCGAGGGCTGCAGCGCGCTGTGCAGAGGTAACCTGCTGGCTGATGGGGGAGGTAAACCCCATGTTGGCATACAATGATTGAACACTATCACCGGTAATCGGTGGATCAAAAGATCGCTGGATCGATGGCGCAAGACAGTGAAGGTGAAGCAGCCGATCCAGGGCGGCTTTCGACAATCCCATGCCGTGATGCTGTGCATAGGATATGCCGTCTAAAGGACTGTTTTTTTTGAGTGCGCTGGGTACAAGCATCTTGCGGTTTTCTCCTTGTGGGCTGCTGACTGTTACTCTGGCTTGCTGTCAGCTCAAAAGCCTATCCACAAGAAGAAAACATGAGAAAAATCAGGGGTTTTGGTTTCACGGGGTGAATTGAGCTTGTGCCAACCCCTGCTCAACACCGTAGTTTGGATTCACTAAATCCAGTCCAGCAGGCAGGCGAATCCAATCGGAGGAATCGGGCGCTTGATGCTGCGCAAGTGCATCTAGGGTAATGCTTGAACCTTGCTGCGCCAGCTGTACCAGGATACCCGTATCCGCCAAAGACAGCATATCCGGCGCACCCGGTGAATCTTTTGCAAATTGCAGTCCTTTTGCCAGATCGAGCAGCTGCTGAGCTGGATTGTCTATTTGGTCGCCCAGATCAGCCAGCGCCTCGGCTGCCGCCCTGGCGGTCAAAAGCTGCTGATCTGCTGAAGCGCCATACCCTGCCCGAACACTGCCATTGACCGCGAGCTTTTCCATAAAGCCATTAATCAGTCCGGGATGCACATCAAGATCACGCTGCAGCATGATGCTAGACAACAGGTGGTTCTGAGCGTCACGCAGGCCGCTGATGGATACCAGCGGGGTTTGGCTAGGGAATTGCAGTGTCATAAAGGCGGCCTGATCGGGCGATAGTCGCGAGGCATCAATAACCTGCAAATTCTCGTAAGCGGCTTGGCACGAAGGTATGGTTAGCGCATGAACATCCGGCGCAGAAGTATCATTCAAAACCTGCTGGCACTGAGCCAGTAAGCGATCCGCTTGACGGACCTGCCCTTCCTTGCCTTCTTCAACCAGCTGCCAAAAATCAAACTTCGGACGCTCACTGACCGCTGTACCAGGATCGGTTGCCATGACAGCACCCACAGCAAAAGTGGTCGCCACAGCCAAGGCCAGCACTTTTAAAGCATGGAGTCGCCCACGACTGTCGTTGGCCCCATGATTTTCTGTGTAGACACCGCTGCGCATAATGTTTAAGGCTTTATTGAGTGCTGACATAAAAGAGTTCTCCCAAAAAATAGACTTTCAGTGGGTATAGCCAAACACTAATCTCTTGCGCTTTTTGCAGTTACCACAGAAAATGAATTACGGATTAACCTGTGAAATTAAAGTGGCGGCTGTATGCAAACACCCAAGAATGAAGCACAAGACATCAAGTCTCTGCTGCTGGATGCGGCAGCTGCAATCCATCTCGATCACCAGGGGTTCACAGATGATTTTTTTGATCCTGAATATGGGCCTGTGTCATCTGGCCTGCTGATTCGTGATACCGGCTGGCTGTGGAACCCCTTAATAGATTGTTCAGCAGGACTTGATCTAATGGTTAAGTTGCGACTATCACCTCAGGTCACGGATGAAGCGGTTACGATTATCGTGGATGGCCGGGCAGCAGTGGTCATTCCGGCCAGTGATCACCGGGTCACGGACACCCTTAAAGCGATTACTGAAGCTGCAGCTATCATGGGGGCGCGCAATTGCGATAGAGATGTCGCTGGTGTTCGCTGGACTTTGTGCGAAATGCGGGAAAGCTTTGATCATTTCAGCAAAAACAGACCCCGGTGCACATGCTCAAGTGATCAAGTCGAATTGATCAGCTCCACGCCTACAGAAGGAAGCTGGAAGTGTAGGCGCTGCAAGAGAGCTTGGATAACATGGAGGAATGCGTGAGTACAGCCAATCAAGATAGCGCAGAGGAGTTTTTTTGCATGGCCGACCTAACCGAAGCTGAGATCAGGTTGATCCATCAAGGCAGGGAAAGTCAGCAAGCTGAGAAAGATGCATGCTCCTTTCGCCTGAATATTTTGAAGCTGGCGCTTGATTATGAGGCATGGCTTCAAAGCGAGGGTCGAGGCAGTAGCTTTTCAGCCTTTGTGAACGAATTCAACTACGACAAGGGCGATTGCAAGCTGATGTACCGTGAAGTACAGAAAGTGCGTGGTGAACTGCCGCAACCAAGGGATTCGCAACCTCGCAGGGTGCACCATCGCAATGGAGGTATCTACATGATCATCAAGGAGCCGGATGATCGCCTCTTGGAGGATTGTGGAGAGCCTTTCTACGAGTACGAGAACGTACACTCCGGCCAAATCTGGTTGCGCAGGCAATCTGAGATGGAAGACGGCCGCTTTGTGCCAGTCAACTGAAGGCAAAAACACATGCAGGAACTCTATAGCTTTGAAAAGTACGGTGCCTGGACAGTGGCTGTAGAGCCGCTCGAAGACGGCAGTTTTGAAGCAGTGGTTTTTAGCATCGCGGTGCAAAACCCTGATTTCTGGTGCCAGCACACCAAGGCAGAACAAGCGCGCCAGGCTGCGCTTGATTGGATCGCCAAAAATGGCGCAGAAGGCTGAACCAATGGAATCCAAGGCAATCCCCTTTAATCCTCAGTCCATCCATGTGGTGAGCGACATCCATCTGGAGTTTTATCCGCTCAAGTCATTGACTGAGCGCGAGGAAGTACCGGTATGGAGCCACCTTTTCCCGGCACCTGATCCGCAGGCTCTACTGATTCTTGCTGGGGACATTGTCATTTGGCGCTATGGGTCTGGCTTGAAAGCAACCTCTCCGGTGATGAATGTGCTGAAGTGGCTATCACCGCGCTTTGGTGCGGTGGTTTACGTACCGGGCAATCATGAGTTTTATCGTGGTGTGACCGGTGGCTACTATGAACAAAAACTGCTGGGGCTGCTGACTGATGCCGGACTGACCAATGTTTATCTGCTGCAAAACAGCGAGGCTGTATTTGGAGGCTCCTTGCGTGTTTTGGGTAGCACCTTCTGGACAGACATGGATAAGGGAAGTCCTCTGTTTGAAACCCGGATTGCCCGGTTGCAGGGTGCGCCCTCAGCATACAACGACCTGAACTATATTCGACACACGGATGATCAGAAGAAGCATTTTCCGCGCTTGCGTGTAAGTCATGTGCGATCCATGCATCAGCAGGCGCGAAGCTTTTTGCAGGAGGCCTTGGAAAAGCCTTTTGCTGGTCAAACCTGGGTGATCACCCATCACCTCCCGAGTCCACGACTGATCGCCCCGGAGTGGCAAGCGGATTGGCGCAGTCCAGCCTATGCCAGTCATGCTCCCTGTGTGTCAACCTAAGCCTGAGCCAACTGATTTTGAGATAACATACAAAT
>NZ_JACUUA010000047.1 GCF_014859565.1 Marinospirillum sp.
GCTTGAAACCCCCGCTCAAATCCGGACATCACAACCTGCCTGAGCAGTAGGTAAAATATCCTCAAGAAAAGCCCGCCTGCCAAGGTGTCGATTTAAGCGCACTTACTCTTGTCTCAAACCCGACAAAACCCCACACAAGTCTTCTTCAATACATCCATTTTTTGTTGTACTCCCGCCACAAATTGCGCCACATCAATAGATTAGAGGTTTTACGAAACTGGCACAGGCTTTGCCACAGCAGGGTAATGCAGCCCGTCAGAGGCTGTTCACCCAGAAGAGTTTCGGAGGCTAGTCATGATCACCCTTACCCCCAAGGCACAGGAAACCATCGCCCGCTTTATTGAACAGGCCGGTATGCCGGTGGCAGGCCTGCGCATTTCCATTTCTGATGGCGGCTGCTCGGGTCACAAGTACGCCATGCAACTGGAGACAGCTCCCGCAGCAGATGATCAGGTGTTGCCTTTTGGTGATGTCAGCCTGTTGGTGGACCCGACCAGTTATCCGCTGCTGGATGGTTGTACCGTGGATTTTGTGGAAAGCCTGGAAGGTAGCGGCTTCAAGTTTGAAAACCCTAACGCCAAGGCTGCCTGCAACTGCGGCAAGTCATTTGCGGCCTGAGGAGGAACAGATCATGTGGGATTATTCCGAAAAAGTTCAGGAACATTTTTACAACCCGCGTAATGCCGGTGCGCTGGAAGAAGCCAACGGGGTGGGTGATGTGGGTTCACTGTCCTGCGGTGATGCACTGCGCCTGATGCTGAAGGTGGAGCCGGACAGTGAAGTGATTCTGGATGCTCGTTTCCAGACCTTTGGTTGTGGTTCAGCCATTGCCTCTTCTTCGGCACTGACCGAAATGATCAAGGGCAAAACCCTGGATGAAGCACTCAAGGTCAGTAATCAGGATATTGCCGATTATCTGGATGGCCTGCCGCCGGAAAAAATGCACTGTTCTGTGATGGGGCGTGAAGCCCTGCAGGCTGCCGTAGCCAACTACCGGGGTGAGGTCTGGAGTGATGATCACGAAGAAGGCGCATTGATTTGTAAGTGTTTTGCCATAGATGCCGTGCTGATTGAAGACACCATTCGTGCCAATAATCTCAGCAGCGTGGAAGAAGTCACCAACTACACCAAGGCCGGTGGCGGCTGTTCAGCCTGCCATGAAGGCATTGAAGAGATTCTAGTCAAGGTACTGGCGGAGCGGGGCGAAACCTTCAGTGTGGATGCCGGTAAAACCGCTCAGGTGGTGAATGCCGCACCGTCTGTAGGGGGCGCTGCACAGGTGCAGGCCGATGCCATGGCCGCATTGACCCAGATTGAAATGCCAGTGGTTGCAGCGGGTGCTGTACCGGCAGCCAGTGGCGGACCCAAGCTGACTAACCTGCAACGCATCCGCAAGATTGAGGAAGTGATAGAACGCTCCCGTCCGGCTTTGCAGCGGGATCGTGGGGATATCGAATTGATTGATGTGGATGGCCGTACGGTTTACGTCAAACTGACCGGCGCCTGCAGTGGTTGTCAGATGGCGAGTATGACCCTCAGCGGTATCCAGCAGCAGATGATGGAAGAGTTGAAGGAATTCATCCAGTTGGTGCCCGTTAGTAAAGCACCAGCCACAACGGGGGTATAAACATGAACACCGTTTATCTGGACAATAACGCCACCACGCAGGTTGATCCTGCGGTTGTGGAAGCCATGCTGCCTTATTTTACCGAGCAGTTTGGCAACCCATCTTCCTTGCACAGTTACGGCAACCGTGTGGGTCTGGCATTAAAAACCGCTCGTCAACAAATCCAGCAGTTGCTGGGTGCAGAACATGAAACCGAAATTGTATTCACCTCCTGCGGAACCGAAAGTGACTCCACAGCCATTCTTTCCGCATTAAAGGCCCAGCCGGATCGCAAAGAAATCATCACCACCGTGGTGGAGCACCCAGCCGTGCTGGCCTTGTGTGAGTACCTGGAAAAAGAAGGTTACACCGTGCATTACCTGAAGGTGGACGGTAAAGGACGGCTGGATCTGGATGAGTACCAAAGCCTGCTGAGTGATCAGACCGCCATTGTCAGTGTGATGTGGGCCAACAACGAAACCGGCACCTTTTTCCCGGTGGTGGAAATGGCTGAAATGGCCTGGAATGCCGGGGTGATGTTCCACACCGATGCAGTGCAGGCGGTGGGCAAGATCCCGATGGATTTAAAAAACACCAAAATTGACCTGCTCAGCATTTCCGGCCACAAACTCCATGCACCCAAGGGTATTGGTGTGTTGTATCTGCGCCGTGGCACCCGTTATCGCCCACTGCTGCGTGGTGGGCATCAGGAGCGCGGTCGTCGTGCCGGTACTGAAAATTCGGCCTCTATTGTGGCACTGGGCAAAGCAGCAGAAATGGCGCTGGCTGCAATGGAGCACGAAAACACTGAGGTCAAACGCCTGCGGGACAAGCTGGAGCAAGGAATCCTGTCACAGGTGGGTCATGCTTTTGTTACTGGTGATCCGGACAACCGCCTGCCTAACACCTGCAACATTGCGTTTGAATACATCGAGGGTGAGTCGATCCTGCTGCTGCTGAACAAGCATGGCATAGCGGCATCCAGCGGTTCCGCCTGCACCTCCGGTTCACTGGAACCTTCTCATGTGATGCGGGCCATGGGGCTGCCTTATACCGCCGCCCACGGCACTGTGCGTTTTTCGCTGTCGCGTTACACCACAGAAGCAGAAATTGATCTAGTGATTGAAGTCATTCCGGGCATCATCGACCAGTTGCGCAAACTGTCGCCCTACTGGAAAGACGGTGCACCGGTTGAAGAAGCCTTTGATCCGGCTTATGCCTGAAACGCCAGATGAACAGGAGCCACCCATGAGCCAGCCCAGACGCATCATCATTGATGACACCACCCTGCGGGATGGTGAGCAGACTGCCGGGGTGGCTTTTACACTGGATGAAAAACGCGCCATTGCCACCCAACTGGATGCACTGGGTGTAGCGGAGCTGGAAGTAGGCATTCCGGCAATGGGTGAAGTGGAGCGGGAAGATATTTGTGCCATTGCGGCATTAAATCTCTCCTCAGAACTGGTGGCCTGGGGACGCATGCACCCGGATGACCTGACCGCCAGTGCCGGTTTACCCATTCAATGGCTGGATCTGTCCATTGCCTCCTCTGATCTGCACCTGGAACGCAAGATCAAAAAAAGCCGTGACTGGGTGTTGCAACAAATCCGTGAGCTGGTGCCTCGTGCTTGTGATCTTGGGTATCGAATCATTCTTGGTTGTGAAGATGCCTCGCGCTCTGATCCGGATTTTCTGCACCAGTTGGCAGAAACCGCCCAGCAGGCCGGTGCCAGTCGTATCCGTTTTGCTGACACGCTGGGCATCATGGAGCCCTTTGGTGTTTTTGATCGTATCAGCCAACTGGCCAGCCGTTGTGATCTGCAAATCGAAATGCATGCCCACGATGATCTGGGACTGGCAACAGCCAACAGTCTGGCCGCTGCCCGTGCCGGTGCCACCCACATCAACACTACGGTGAATGGTTTGGGTGAACGCGCCGGTAATGCCGCACTGGAAGAAGTAGTGCTGGGCTTGAATCAACTCTATGGCATGAATACCGGCATCAGCCTGACTGCGTTTCCAGAACTGTCCGAACTGGTGGCTCTGGCTTCCGGTCGTCCGGTGAGCTGGCAAAAAAGTCTGGTGGGTGAGGGGGTGTTTACCCACGAAGCGGGTATTCATGTGGATGGCCTGTTAAAAGACCCGCTGATTTATCAGGGTGTTGATCCGGCTTTGCTGGGTCGCAGTCACCAGTTGGTGCTGGGCAAACACTCCGGCAGCCATGCGGTACAAGCACGTTATGCCGGTCTGGGGCTGCAGCTTAGTACCGATCAGGCAAGACTGCTGCTGATTGCCATTCGTCAGCGCAGCAAGGTATGCAAACAACCACCGCAGGATAATGAGTTATTGAGTCTGTATCAGGAAATATCCCGGTTACCCTTTTCTCCAACCCTTGTGTGAGGTGAGCATGAACTGTCCAGAAGATATTAAATCCCTTGAGGATTTTGAAGATGCTCTGCAGGAGCTGGAGAGCGCCGAAGACTTTCTGCTGTTTTTTCAAGTCGATTTTGATGCCCGTGTGGTGCAGGTAAATCGCCTGCATATTCTGCAGCGTTTTCATAACCTGCTGAGTAAAACCAGCCTGCCAGAAGATCTGGATCAGCGTTTTTCTGTGCATCAAACCCTGCTGCAACAGGCCTACCAGAGTTTTGTTCACTCCAGTGCTCAGCAGGAAAAGGTATTAAAAGTGTTTAATCGTGGTCAGCCCGGCAGCGGTTTTGTCTCGCTGGGTGCTATTGGAGGTGTGAAATGAACCCGATTTATGACTATGGCGATGAAGTGCGGGTGATCCGTAATGTACGCAACGACGGCAGTTTTCCCGGTAAAGACAAGGGTGACTTGTTAATTCGCCGCGGGCAAACCGGGCATGTACGCAACATAGGCACGTTTTTGCAGGATCAGATCATCTACACCGTGCACTTTATCGAAGAAGGGTTGCAGGTTGGCTGCCGTGAAGAAGAACTGGTGCTTGCAGCTGAACCCTGGGCTCCCAGCCGTTTTGAAAGCCGTGAAAAGGTGCACTCACGGCTGGCCTTGTCACTGCGGGGTGAAATTGTGGTGGAACCCGGCACAGTGGGTGAAGTGTTAAAGGTTAATCGTGATGATTCCGAAGTCGGAGTGACTTATCACATTTTGTTTCCCGGTCACGTACTGGCTGTGCCGGAGCAGGCACTGATGAGTCAACAGGAAGCCGTTGAGGAGGGTTACAAGGAGGCTGAATATGCAACACTTGACTGAAGAGCAGGCACTCACTTATCTGGCATTAAAAATTGCCGATGCCCAGCATGGTAAACAGCTGAACGAACTGGAAGGTGAACAGCTGCAGGAAGTGATGGCTCAGGCCAGACGCCAGTATCTGCTGGAAGAAAAAGTGCTGGCCTCACCGGAAAGCCAGCAGGTATGCCTGCCAGAAACAACACTGGACGATGCCTGGTTACGCATTCGCGGACGTTATGAAGAAGAGCAGGATTTTGAACGGGCATTAGCGCTGGTGAAACTGACACCCACTGCTTACCGTCAGGCATTGAGCCGTGAGCTGCGCCTTGAGGCCGTGCTGGAAAAAGTAGCCAGTCAGGCAACACCGATCAGTGATGAAGATGTGGCGCGTTTTTACCACCGCAACCTGGATAAATTCACTATTCCGGAAAAACGCCGTACCCGCCATTTACTGATTACCGTGGACGAAAACCGTGCTGATGCCGGTGAACTGCTGGTGTTGCAACAGATGGAGGCAATACGTGCCCGCCTGTTAAAACGCCCGGAGCTTTTTTCACAATTGACCCTGCAACACTCCCAGTGCCCGACTGGGGTGGAAGGTGGGCAGCTTGGCCTTGTTACACCGGGACTATTGTTTGAAGCACTCGATCAGGCGCTGTTTCAGATGCAGGCCGAAGAACTCAGCCCACCCCTGCGCTCACCCCTGGGTTATCACCTGCTCTACTGCGAAGCCATCATCCCCGCAGAAAGCAAAACCCTTGAAGAAGCCCGCCCAAAAATCATCGAACACCTGCAGGACAAACAACGCCAGCAACTCCAGAAACGCTGGATGCTGCAGTTGTAACACTTGCTCCGTATAAAACCAGCCATCCAGTTTATTCCGGGTGGCTGCTTTTCTTTTCCTATCCATCCCCTGTCTGGTTTTTTCTTTTACAATGCTTCACAACGATCTACGCCGCTCATACGGTCAATCAATGGCAGAATGTAAAAAATGGCGTGTCTGCGATACCTTCCGAGGCACCGTAGACGTTGGCAATCAGTAGACTGATCACGCCTCCTTACTACTGCGGCTTCCTTCAGATTCCACCTCGCGATGGACACCCTTGCCGTTCGGCTAACAGTTCCCCTGATCGGGCCTGTAGTGGACTTGCACCACCGAGTCATCCGACCGCCACCACGCGTGATCGGAACAGCGCCTGTCGCGGCGCTACGCGCCATGCCTGGCGCACAACAAAAAGCCGCCTGAGTAAACTCAGGCGGCTTTATCAGCAGAACTCAATCTGCCGGAAACAACAAGCAGCGACTTACCAGCCAGTCACTTCTTTCAGTGCAGTACCGATGTCTGCCAGTGAACGCACAGTTTTAACACCCGCGTCTTCCAGAGCAGCAAACTTCTCATCAGCGGTACCCTTACCACCGGCAATGATGGCACCGGCATGCCCCATGCGCTTACCAGCAGGTGCAGTAACACCGGCAATGTAAGAGACAACAGGCTTGGTGACATTGGCCTTGATGAAGGCAGCAGCTTCTTCTTCGGCAGAACCACCGATTTCACCGATCATTACAATCGCTTCCGTCTGTGGATCTTCCTGGAACAGCTTCAGGATGTCGATGAAGCTGGAACCGGGGATGGGGTCACCACCGATACCCACACAGGTCGACTGACCAAAACCGTAATCAGTGGTCTGTTTCACAGCTTCATAAGTCAGGGTGCCGGAACGGGAAACAATACCGACCTTGCCTGGCTTGTGAATGTGACCAGGCATGATACCGATCTTGCACTCACCGGGAGTGATCACACCGGGGCAGTTTGGACCGATCAGCACCACACCCAGCTCATCACACTTCACTTTGCAGTCCAGCATGTCGAGGGTTGGGATGCCTTCAGTGATGGTCACAATCAGCTTGATACCCGCGTTGGCTGCTTCAAGGATAGAATCCTTGCAGAAGGGAGCCGGAACGTAGATCACGGAAGCTTCTGCACCCGTGGCTTCAACCGCTTCTTTCACGGTGTTAAAAACTGGCAGACCCAGGTGAGTGGTGCCACCTTTACCGGGAGTAACACCACCAACCATTTTGGTGCCGTAAGCTATCGCTTGTTCAGAGTGGAAAGTACCCTGACCACCAGTAAAACCCTGGCAGATGACTTTAGTGTCTTTGTTGATCAATACGCTCATTATTTGCCCTCCGCCGCTTTAACAACTTGCTGAGCTGCATCCGTCAGGCTGGTGGCCGCAATGATGTTCAGACCGCTGTCATCCAGTTTCTTTTTACCCAGATCTGCATTGTTACCTTCAAGGCGAACAACCACAGGCACTTTAACGCCAACTTGTTCAACGGCACCAATGATACCTTCAGCGATCATGTCGCAACGAACGATACCACCAAAGATGTTGACCAGTACGGCTTTGACATTGCTGTCAGACAGAATGATCTTGAATGCTTCGGCTACACGCTCTTTGGTCGCACCGCCACCTACGTCGAGGAAGTTGGCTGGCTGACCGCCGTGCAGGTTAACGATGTCCATGGTACCCATGGCCAGACCGGCGCCATTAACCATGCAACCGATGTTGCCATCAAGGGCAACGTAGTTCAGTTCCCACTTGGCTGCATTGGCTTCACGCTCATCTTCCTGAGAAGGATCACGCATTTCCTGCAAATCTTTGTGGCGGTACATGGCATTACTGTCGATAACCAACTTGGCATCCAGGCAGTGCAGATTGCCTTCTTCAGTAATCACCAGCGGGTTAATTTCCAGCAGTGCCAGATCCTTGTCAGTAAACAGCTTGGCCAGACCCATGAAGATCTTGGTGAACTGTTTGATCTGCTCACTGTTCAGACCCAGCTTGAAGCCGAGTTCACGCGCCTGGTAAGGTTGTGCACCAACCAGCGGATCAATAATCGCTTTGAGGATTTTTTCTGGAGTTTCTTCGGCAACCTTCTCGATCTCCACACCACCTTCGGTAGATGCCATGAAAACGACGCGACGGGTACCACGATCCAGTACCGCACCCAGATACAGTTCATTGGCGATATCGGTGCAGCTTTCGACCAGAATCTTGCTGACGGGCTGACCATTTTTATCAGTCTGATAGGTGACCAGATTCTTACCCAGCCACTGTTTGGCAAAAGCAGCCGCTTCATCAGCGGATTTGATCAGTTTTACACCGCCCGCTTTACCGCGACCACCCGCGTGGACCTGAGCCTTAACGACCCACATGTTACCGCCAATTTTTTTACAGGCTTCAGCTGCTTCTTCCGGAGTATCTACTGCAAAACCGGTGGAAACAGGCAAACCGTAATCGGCGAACAGTTTTTTTCCCTGATATTCGTGCAGGTTCATAATTACAATGCCGTCTTTGTCTGTTACTTGCGACTTGATACACCCCATCAGAACACCCGCTTGTAGCAAATGACCTGACAGGGTGTATCCCCAGTGGGTTGCCGGTCAGGCGAACCCACAAACTTTAAAACTGATTAAAATCAGCGTTTTTTGCGATTGGCCATGTGAATGGCGTGACCATCCACTGCCAGAGCTGCTTCGTGTACTGCTTCAGACAGGGTTGGGTGTGCAAAACACATCAACGCCAGATCTTCAGCAGAAGAACCAAATTCAAGGGCAATTACACCGTTGTGAATCATTTCACCGGCATTCTGACCAAAAATATGCATACCCAGTACACGATCAGTTTCTTCGTGAGCCAGAATTTTCACCATACCTTCTGTGCAGTTGTTGGCCATGGCGCGACCAATGGCAGAGAAGGGGAAAACGCCGGACTTGTAGGGAACACCAGAAGCCTTCAGGTCTTCTTCTGTTTTACCAACAGAGGCCACTTCCGGGAAGGTGTAAATCACACCGGGGATGGCATCATAGTTCATCTCAGCCTTGTGACCGGCAATCAGGTCAGCCACAGTGACACCTTCTTCAGATGCCTTGTGAGCCAACATCGGACCACGGACCACGTCACCAATGGCGTAAACGCCCGGTACAGAAGTACGGCACTGGTCATCAACATAGATGAATCCACGCTCATCCAGAGAGACGCCAGAATCATCAGCCAGCACACCCTTGGTGTAGGGCTTGCGACCCACACAGACGATCAGTTTGTCAAACACCTTGTTGTGTTCGCCCTTGGCGTCGGTGTAAGTGACTTCAACTTCTTTGCCGTTGATTTTGCTGGCTGTTACACGGGCACCCAGTTCAATCTGCAGGCCTTGTTTGGTCAGTGATTTTTTCACTTCCTTAGCGATCTGCTGATCAGTTGTTGCCAGGAAGGTATCCATGGCTTCAAATACGGTGACCTCAGAACCCAGACGGCTCCAGACAGAACCTAGCTCCAGACCGATCACACCACCACCAATGACACCCAGACGCGCAGGCGTTTCAGTGAAGTCCAGTGCACCAGTGGAATCAACAATCAAGCCTTCAGTCAGTGGAGTCGGCGGAATTTCAACGGGTACGGAACCGGAAGCAATAATCACGTTTTCGGCTTCCAAAACCTGGGTATTACCGTCGTGACCGGTTACCTCAACCTTTTTGCCTGCCAGCAGCTTACCGGTGCCTTCATAAGAAGCAACACCATTGGCTTTGAACAGCATGGCAATACCACCAGTCAGTTGCGTGACAATTTTGTCCTTGCGACCCACCATTTTTTTTACGTCCATTTTGACGTCTTTGGCTTCGATGCCAAAAGTCTCAAAATCGTGTGTAGCTTCGTGATACTTGTGGGAGGCTTCCAGCAGTACTTTGGAAGGAATACAACCCACGTTCAGACAGGTGCCGCCAAGAACAGTTTTACCATCCTTGTTCACCCATTTTTCAATACAAGCGGTTTTTAAACCCAGCTGTGCAGCACGGATGGCTGCAACATAACCACCAGGACCGGCACCAATCACTACTACATCAAATTTATCAGACATTATTCTGTTCCTGTTTCAGAGTATCAGGATAAAAACACTTCCAGCCATTATACATCCAGCAGGATACGTGCTGGATCTTCCAATAGTTCCTTGATGGTGACCAGGAACTGTACCGCATCCTTGCCATCAATCATCCGGTGGTCATAAGACAACGCCAGATACATCATCGGACGAATCACGACTTGACCATTAATAGCCATCGGGCGCTCCTGGATCTTGTGCATACCCAGAATGGCTGTTTGTGGCGGGTTAATGATCGGAGTGGACATCAGTGAACCGAACACACCGCCGTTGGTGATAGTGAAGGTACCACCCTGCAGATCATCAATGCCAATTTTACCTTCACGGCCACGCTTGCCAAAATCAGCAATGGTGCCTTCGATATCAGCCAGGTTCATGGAGTCACAATCGCGCAGCACAGGAACCATCAGACCACGTTCGGTGGAAACAGCTACACCGATGTCCTGATAACCGTGGTAAACAATGTCGGTGCCATCAATGGAGGCATTCACATCAGGGAAACGCTTCAGTGCTTCCGTTGCTGCTTTTACAAAGAAAGACATAAAGCCCAGACGCACACCATTGTGACGCTTCTCGAACAGATCTTTGTACTGCTTGCGCAATTCCATGACCGGCTTCATGTCCACTTCATTGTAGGTGGTCAGCATTGCAGCCGTTTGTTGAGCCTGAACTAGACGCTTGGCAATGGTTTGACGCATACGACTCATGGGGACACGCTTCTCGATACGCTCGCCAGGTGCAACAGAAACCTGTACTGGAGCAGCAGCAGCTGCCTTAGCTACAGGTGCGCTGCCAGCCTTCATCACGTCTTCTTTGGTGATCATTCCACCCTTACCACTGCCCTGAATGTTATTCAGATCCAAACCTTTTTCTGCGGCCAGCTTACGGGCAGCAGGAGCCACACGTTTGTCACCCACCACTTCGGCATCATCAGCTGATGCAGCAGCCGGTGCAGCTTCAGCCTTGGCAGCAGGCGCAGCAGCTACAGCACCTTCTTTAACCAGAGCCAGCACCTGCTCAGAAGCAACGGTATCACCTTCATTGGCAAGGATTTTTTCCAGTACACCATCAACGGGCGCTGGAACTTCCAGAACCACTTTATCAGTTTCGATATCAACCAGAATTTCATCACGGCTGACTGCTTCGCCAGGCTGTTTGTGCCAGGTTGCAACCGTGCCCTCAGCAACGGACTCAGGGAAAGTTGGAGCTTTGATCTCAATAGCCATGTTATACCTTTCCTAACATATTCTTGTGTTCCGGGCCGTTAAAGCCCGGACGTATTGGAGTTTGCCTGCTGTTATGCCTCAAAGGCGTCAGCAACCAGACGGTTCTGTTGTTCAACGTGCACACTGGCGTAACCGCAGGCAGGTGCAGCAGAAGCAGGACGACCGGCAAACTTGAGCTGGTTACACAGCTCGCCTTTGACACGACCGATCACATTACGCATGTGGTGCTGGCTCGAATACCAGGCACCCTGATTCTGTGGTTCTTCCTGACACCAGACAACATGCTCAAGATTGGTGTACTGCGCCAGTTCTGCTTCCAGGTCATCTTCCGGGAAGGGGTAGAGCTGTTCGATACGTACAATCGCGGTATCTTCAGCACCCGTTTCTTCGCGTTTGGCTGCAAGGTCGTAATAAACCTTGCCACCACAAAGAATGACACGCTTGACCTTTTTTGGATCCAGTTTGCCTTGATCACCAATGACTGTCTGGAAGTGACTATTAGCCAGATCTTCCAGTGTGGAAGTGGCATCTTTATGGCGCAGCAGACTCTTCGGAGACATCACTACCAGCGGCTTACGCAGTGGGCGCAGTGCCTGACGACGTAAGAGGTGGAAAATCTGCGCGGGTGTTGTTGGTGTACAAACCTGGATATTGTGCTCGGCACATAACTGCAAGTAACGCTCCAGACGAGCAGAGGAGTGTTCTGGCCCCTGACCTTCATAACCGTGTGGCAGCAGCATGGTCAGACCACACAGACGCCCCCACTTGGTTTCACCGGAGGAGATGAACTGATCCATCACCACCTGGGCACCGTTGGCAAAGTCACCAAACTGAGCTTCCCAGATCACCAGTGCATTAGGCATAGTGGTGGCATAACCGTATTCAAACGCCAGCACTGCCTCCTCAGAAAGGTAGGAGTCATGAATCACAAGCTGTGGCTGACCTTCTTTCAGGTTTTGCAGCGGTACATAAACACGAGCATCATTAAAATCGTGCAGTACAGCATGACGGTGAGAGAAGGTACCACGGCCCACGTCCTGCCCGGTGATACGGATTGGATGGTTGGCATCCAGCAACGTGGCATAAGCCAGCACTTCAGCAAAACCCCAGTTCAGTGCCATACCACCAGCGAGCATCTTGCGGCGATCTTCATAGATCTTGGCAACCTGACGCTGCATCTGGAAACCTTCCGGCACTTCACACATCTTAACGGCAAGTTCCTGCAAGTGTTTGATATCCAAACTGGTATCATACTTAGCAGTCCACTCATGCCCTAGATAAGGAGTCCAGTCAACAAACAGCGCCTTATTGGGTTCTTTGACCAATGACTTGGCCACATGCTGACCGTTGTCCAGTGCATCACGGTAATCATCACTGAATTTTTTGTTTTCTTCAGCAGTAATTACACCAGCAGCCACCAGCTTTTCACCGTAGATTTTGCGGGTACTGGGCTGCTTGGCAATTTTCTGATACATCAGCGGCTGGGTACCGGATGGCTCATCAGCTTCGTTGTGACCACGACGACGGTAACAAACCAGATCAATCACCACATCACGCTTGAACTGCATCCGGTAATCAACAGCCACCTGAGTAACATGCAACACGGCTTCTGGGTCATCACCATTCACGTGGAAAATGGGTGCTGACACCATTTTTGCCACATCGGTGCAGTATTCAGAAGAACGGGTGTCTTCAGGCTTGGAGGTAGTGAAACCCACCTGGTTGTTGATAACGATGTGAATGGTGCCACCGGTTTTGTAGGCACGAGTCTGGGACATCTGGAAGGTTTCCATGACCACGCCTTGACCGGAAAAAGCCGAGTCACCGTGGATGGAAATTGGCATGACCAGTTGACCCGCTTGGTCATCACGACGATCCTGACGGGCGCGTACTGAACCCTCCACCACAGGAGAAACAATTTCCAGGTGAGATGGGTTAAAAGCCAGTGCCAGATGCACCTCACCGCCGGGAGTCATCACATTGGATGAGAAGCCCTGATGGTATTTAACGTCACCTGAACCCTTCTCAACCATTTTCTTGCCATCAAACTCATCAAACAGCTCTGAAGGGTTTTTACCAAGAATGTTGACCAGTGTATTCAGACGACCACGGTGCGCCATGCCAATGACGATTTCTTTGACACCGTAAGAACCGGAACGCTGGATGATTTCATCCATCATCGGAATATAGGACTCACCACCTTCCAGGCCAAAACGTTTAGTGCCAGGGTATTTGGAAGCAAGATAGTTTTCCAGACCCTCAGCGGCCGACAGGCGTTCAAGTAAGTGCTTACGCACTTCGGGACTGTAATCAGGTTTTGAGCGCACTGACTCAAAACGCTGCTGCAGCCAGCGCTTCTCTTCTGTATCCACAATGTGCATAAACTCGGCACCAATGGTGGAACAGTAGGTCTGGCTAACTGCATCATGAATTTCGCGCAGGGTCGCTTTTTCTTTACCAATAAAAAGTGAGCCTGTCTGGAATTCCTGCTCAAGATCATCCTTGTTGAGCTGGTGAAAGCCAAGATCAAGATCAGTCACCGGATAACGCTGCATTAATCCGAGCGGATCCAGTTTGGCTTGCTGATGACCACGGAAACGATAGGCGTTGATCAGCTGCAGAACCTTGACCTGCTTCTTATCATGCGGATTATCCTGGCTGCCACCGGCAACGCGGGATACGCGCTGACGAGCCAGCTGGGAGAAATGATCGCGAACGGGGGTTAAAGGAAGATCCTGCACAGGTGCGCCTTCCGGACGAGGGAGCTTGTTGAAATACTCACGCCATTGTTCCGGTACGGTGTTGGGATCGTTCAGATACTCTTCGTAGAGCTCTTCGATATAATGGACATTACCCCCATAGGTATGGGAGGAATTCCACATAAACTCCATGCTGCCTTCTTGCATTCTGTTATCACCCTGCATGAAGGGGAGTCCATCCACATCGACCGCTGAGCCATTTTCTGTATCAGGCTTCTAGCCTGTGCAGATCTTGCTGTCTCAGTTCCCCTGGCCTTTGTGAACAAACGGGGAAAACCCGTATCCCCTGATGGTTACTTTATTTAGGCAGAAGCCGGTGGATCACACCGGCTTCTGCTTGTGCATTGTACCCGACTGGCAGAAAAACGACAGTGCCGGTACAGGGTTTTACCCACGACTTTTGGTGCATAAGCCCCTTTTTTTAAAGGGCTAAGGCATCAGGTCGCGTTAGACAGCAACATATCGCGGATATGGCCGATGGCACGAGTCGGGTTGAGACCCTTCGGACATACAGCCACACAGCTCATGATGCCGCGGCAACGGAACACACTGAACGGATCATCAAGATCCGACAGGCGGTCACGGGTTGCCGTGTCACGACTATCAATCAGGAAACGATAAGCCTGCAACAGACCGGATGGACCCACAAACTTGTCGGGGTTCCACCAGAATGAAGGGCAGGCTGTGGAGCAGCAGGCACAGAGAATACACTCGTACAGGCCGTCCAGCTTGTCGCGCTCCTCGGGAGATTGCAGACGCTCAATGGCCGGAGCCGGAGTGTCATTGATCAGGTAGGGCCGGATGCGTTCGTACTGTTGGTAGAACAGACCCATATCCACGACCAGATCCCGAATGACTGGTAGACCGGGCAATGGACGCAGAATCAGCTTGCCGCCTTTCACCACCTCAGACAAGGGGGTGATGCAGGCCAGACCATTTTTGCCGTTCATGTTCATACCGTCAGAGCCGCACACACCTTCACGGCAGGAGCGACGGTAAGCCATACCATTGTCTTTTTCTTTCACCAGATGCAGAACATCCAGCACCATCAGGTCTTTGCCCTTGGTGTCGATTTCAAAGTCCTGCATGTAAGGCGCTTTATCCGTTTCCGGATTGTAACGATAAACTGATACCTGAAGCATCTTTACTCTCCTAACATCAAATCTGATTAGTAAGTACGAATTTTAGGCTCAAAGTGCTTCAGCAGGTCACCCTGAATCAGCTTGGGAGCTCTATTAACATCGCGCTTACCGAGAGTTTTGGTGGTTGGCATATACACAGAATGCTTCAGCCAGTTGGCATCATCCCGCTCGGTGAAGTCATTACGACTGTGAGCACCACGGCTCTCACGACGCTCGAATGCAGAGATAGCTGTTGCTTCCGCCACTTCCAGCAGGTTATCCAGCTCCAGTGCTTCGATACGGCCAGTGTTGAAAGCGTTGCTCTTGTCCTGCAGGTTTGCCTGACCAATCCGCTCACGCAGATCTTTTAACTGAGCAATACCTTTTTCCATGTATTGGCCATCGCGGAATACACCGAAGTAGTTCTGCATGCAGTTCTGCAGCTCGGCACGCAGTGCCGGTACACTCTCGCCACCTTTTGATTCATTCCAGCGATTCATGCGCGCCAGAGAAGCCTCAAGGTCAGACTGGGATGCCTCATCGTACTGAATACCCTGATCCAGCGCTTTTTCGATGTACAGACCCGCTGCACGGCCAAACACCACCAGATCCAGCAGTGAGTTACCACCCAGACGATTGGCACCGTGTACGGATACACAAGCTGCTTCACCACAGGCAAACAAACCATTAATGATCTGATCTTTGCCGTTGGCATCAACAGTGATAGCCTGACCATGGATATTGGTTGGAATACCACCCATCATGTAGTGACAGGTTGGCACCACAGGAATTGGAGCCTTGACCGGATCCACGTGAGCAAAGGTTTTGGACAACTCAAGGATACCAGGCAGGCGCTTGTTCAGTACCTCTTCACCCAGGTGATCCAGTTTCAGGAACACATGGTCACCCTTCTCACCGGCACCCCGACCTTCCAGGATTTCCAGAACCATGGAGCGGGCAACCACATCACGACCTGCCAGATCTTTGGCATTGGGCGCATAACGCTCCATGAAGCGCTCACCGTCTTTATTGATCAGGTAACCACCTTCACCACGGCAACCTTCAGTGACCAGTGTGCCAGCGCCCCAGATGCCAGTGGGGTGGAACTGCCACATTTCCATATCCTGCATGGCAAAACCGGCGCGCAGCGCCATACCGATACCGTCACCGGTATTGATCAGAGCGTTGGTGGTGGAGGCATAAATACGGCCTGCTCCACCCGTTGCCAGTACGGTGGCCTTGGCTTTGACAAACACGGTTTCGCCAGTTTCGATGCACAGGGCAATACAACCCACTACATCATTGGTGGCGTTTTTCACCAGATCAACGGCATACCATTCGTTCAGAAAGGTGGTGTTGTTTTTCAGGTTACCCTGGTAAAGAGTATGCAGCAGGGCGTGACCGGTACGGTCAGCAGCAGCACAGGTCCGCGATGCCTGACCACCCTTGCCGAAGTCTTTGGACTGACCACCAAAAGGACGCTGATAAATACGACCTTCATCGGTACGAGAAAAGGGCAGACCCATGTGCTCCAGCTCAAAAACAGCCTTGGGGCCTTCGTTACACATGTATTCGATCGCGTCCTGGTCTCCGATATAGTCGGAACCCTTGACGGTATCGTACATGTGCCAACGCCAGTCATCGTTCGGATCATCAGATGCGATGGCACAGGTGATACCACCCTGAGCAGACACCGTGTGTGAACGGGTTGGGAATACTTTGGAAATAACGGCTGTTTTGCGACCAGATTGTGCCAGCTGTAAACCGGCACGCAGGCCTGAACCACCACCACCAACGATGATGGCATCAAACTCTAGAGTACGAAGTGCTGACATGAATTAAACTCCCCACAAAACTTGAACGCCCCAGACCACAAAGGCAAAAAGCGCCAGAATAACAAACAGCTGGAACACAAGGCGGATGCCCGTTGGCTTGATGTAGTCGGTTGCCACTGTCCACAGGCCAATCCAGGCGTGCGCAGCAATCGATAACAGTGCCAGCATGCTGAAAATACGCATCCAGGTGCACTGGAAGAGTGTTGACCAAGTCAGGTAATCCAGATTCGGATTCACCAGAAAAAAACCAACCATGAACAGGGTGTAGGCCAGCAGAATAACGGCTGTGGCGCGCTGCATCAGCCAGTCAGCCAAGCCGCTGCGACCAAAATTGGTGATATTGGTTACCATACCCAGACTCCTGCCAGCAGAATGAGAACAACAGAAACAATCACAACCGCCTGAGACATCTTGTGCCCACCCTCAAGTGTGACACCAATATCCAGATCCATGATCAGGTGTTTAAAACCGGCTACACAGTGATAAGCCAGTGCAGACAGCAGACCCCAGAGCACAAACTTGGCCAGGAAATTCTGCTGCAGAACAGTTTTCACACTCTCAAAGCCCTCCGGTGAGGAGAGAGACACTTCCAGTGCCCAGAACATGAAAATCAGGCCAACAAACATAATCACACCGGTGATACGGTGAGTGATTGATGTCAGCGCTGATAAAGGGAGCTTTATCGTCGATATATCGAGGTTTACAGGTCTTTTGCTTTTCACGGCTCTACACACTCTTATGGTGCTTGCACAGGTTTCCCCGGCAACAAGCGATTGTATTTAAAAGCGCTCGCAGAACACACAGTTGCTCCTGTATCTTCTGATCAAGCACTCATCCCCCTGGTGCAGGTCGCTGATTATAGGAACCCAAAAATGCTTACGCAATCTAGCCAAAGGTTGTGCACCGCATCAAAATAAGCGAATCTTACAGCCTACTCTGAACCTAGGCGTGGCGCATTCTAGCAACCCTGAGGACGATTACCCTAGCCATTTAGCGTAATTGACAAGAGATTTAAGCCTTCTATAGTGATGCCACCTTGATTTTCAGTTAGGCAAGCGTGACCAAAATAAATAAGGAGGCCTTATGGCTGACAAGAAAGCAGTATTGACCGTTGATGGTCTTGACCAAGGTGTTGAACTACCGATCCTGAGCGGTACTGTTGGACCGGACGTGATTGATGTGCGCAGCCTGGGTTCAACCGGCATGTTCACTTATGATCCAGGCTTTTTGGCAACCGCATCCTGCGAATCCAAAATCACCTACATTGATGGTGGTCAGGGCATTCTTCTGCATCGTGGTTATCCCATTGATCAGCTGGCCGAACGGTCCGATTACGTGGAGCTCTGTTACCTGCTGCTGAACGGTGAATTACCGACACCTGCCCAGCGTGACAAATTTGAAAACACCATTCGCCGCCATACCATGGTGCATGAGCAGCTGACCCAGTTCTTCAAAGGCTTCCGTCGTGATGCTCACCCGATGGCTGTTATGTGTGGTGTTGTTGGTGCGCTTTCAGCTTTTTATCATGAAGCGATGGATATCAGTGATGCTTATCACCGTGAAGTGTCTGCACACCGCCTAATCGCCAAAATGCCGACCATTGCTGCCATGTGTTTTAAATATTCCACTGGTCAGCCTTTTGTTTATCCACGCAATGATCTGACCTACGCAGAAAACTTCCTGCACATGATGTTTGCTACACCCTGCGAGGAATACAAGGTTAATCCGATCTTTGCCAAGGCCATGGATCGTATTTTCATGCTGCACGCTGACCACGAGCAGAACGCCTCCACCTCCACTGTACGTCTGGCTGGCTCCACTGGCGCCAACCCCTTCGCCTGTATTGCAGCGGGTATTGCTGCACTCTGGGGCCCTGCCCACGGCGGTGCCAACGAAGCAGTACTCACCATGCTGGATGAAATTGGTGACGAGTCTCGCATCGAAGAATTTGTTGCTCGCGCCAAAGACAAAGATGATCCTTTCAAACTGATGGGCTTTGGTCACCGCGTTTACCGCAACTTTGACCCACGTGCCAAGGTTATGAAACAGACCTGTGATGAAGTACTGCAGGAACTGGGCATGGCCGATGATCCACAGTTAAAAATTGCCAAGCGTCTGGAACAGATTGCCCTGGAAGACGAATACTTCAAAGATCGCAGTCTCTACCCGAATGTCGACTTTTATTCCGGCATCATTCTTAAAGCCATTGGTATCCCCACCAATATGTTCACGGTAATTTTCGCCATGAGCCGTACCATTGGCTGGATTTCCCACTGGAATGAAATGATCAGCAACGACTACAAAATTGGTCGTCCGCGTCAGCTTTATACTGGTTCACCTCAGCGCGACTACCCGGCTCGCTGAACATCTAGTTGCCGCTACACAAAAGGCTGCCGCAAGGCAGCCTTTTTAATGGTTGCTCACAAGGCTTGGTGCCTTTAATCTTGGCGCATACTCAGATCGGGAGCAGAAGATGGCCTCAGCACAAAAAATCGCTTTTATTGGACTTGGAGTCATGGGTGGCCCGATGGCGGGCCACCTTGACAAAGCAGGACATCAACTGACAGTATTTAATCGCAGCAATAAAAAAGCCATACAATGGGCAGCCGCCCACCCTGGACATACCGCTGCAGCCACTCCAGCAGAAGCCGCTGCAGAAGCAGATATTGTGCTGCTGTGTGTCGGCAAGGATGAAGACGTTCGTGAAGTGATTTGCGGCGACCAGGGTGTTTTAAAAACCCTGCGTCCCGGCAGCCTAATCATTGATCACACCACAGCCTCCGCTACCCTCGCCAGAGAAATGGCAGAACGTTGCAGCGAACAACAGATCGAGTTTATTGATGCGCCTGTTTCCGGTGGACAGCAGGGCGCAGAAAACGGACAGCTCACCATTATGGCGGGAGGATCTGAGCAGGCATTTAAACGGGCTGAACCCATTATGCAGGTTTTTGCCCGCGCCGTAACTCTGATGGGACCATCTGGTAGCGGGCAACTCACCAAAATGGTTAATCAAATTTGTATTGGCGGCCTGGTTCAAGCCCTGGCAGAAGGCCTGAATTTTGCAAAGCAGGCCGGGCTGGATCAGCAAAAGGTGATTGATGTTATTAGCCTTGGAGCAGCAGGCTCCTGGCAAATGGCCAACCGCCACAAAACCATGATTGCTGATGAATATGAACACGGTTTTGCGGTAAACTGGATGCGTAAAGATTTGGACATTTGTCTGATTCAGGCAAGAAATCTGGGTGTCCAGTTACCGGTCACCGCACTGGTTGATCAACTTTATGCTGAAGTGCAGCAAATGGGTGGTGGACGCTGGGATACTTCCAGCCTGCTGAAACGTTTGCAAGGTTATTCTTCGAAACAATAGTCCGGCTTAAAAATACAGAACTATACAACGACCTGTTTTTATCCGAAATCAAAGGCTCAGTCTTGATTCTTGTTACCGCAACAGGTATTAAGCACTATTGATTATACAGACATTAAATCCAGCAGTTAATTTGTGGGCAAGATGGAAACTAGAACCGGCACAGCAGCGGAACCCAGCGACAAAAAACCTGAAGGACAGCTGATCAAGTCCAAGGAAGGAGTCTATCGCTTGTTAAGGCGACTGGAATCTCGACACACGCCTATCAAATTGTATTTTGATTCCGTTTCGGATCACTACACCAGCATAGTTCTGGCTGTAAACTTTAAGGAAGGTTTTTTCCTGCTGGATGAAGTCACTCCAAAATGGGGTGATGAACTCATGGCTAAAGCCATTCCTTTTGGTTTTGACAGCTTTCATGATGGCTGCAAAATCAGCGCAACCGGCATGCAGGCCAGCGGCAGAGCAGTTAAACAAGGCAGTCCGATCTACAAGATCAACTTCCCGAATGAACTGCATTTTCTACAACGCCGTCAGTTCTATCGTGCCCCCATACGCATGTCACTGGAAATTATTGTCAGGCTCGGCGTGCAAACACCGCCGGTTATCCGTGATGAATATGACAATATCATTCCGCAAAAAGCTGTATGGGCTTACCAGGGCCTGCTGCGCGACCTGTCTGCGCAGGGTGGGCAGATTGAAGTTGAAGGTGATTTGCGGGAAGAGCTGACCAAAAACACCGAATACACCAGCTGCCACCTGATTTTCCCCAACAATCATCTGATTGATCTGGGTATTGCTGTACGTCATGTGGCCTATGATGAAAAAAAGAAACTCAGCAGTCTAGGTTGCCAGTTCATTAACATGAACCCCAAGCTGGATCGCCAGATTTCTTTTGTTGTCACTGAACTGCAACGCGATAACGCCCGCGTCAGCTCTGGAAACTCCATATCCTCCCCACCTTCTGAACTTTTCACCAGTCCGGACGGAAAAGAAGGCAAGGATGACAACAGCCAGAAATCAGGTGAGCAAGACGACAATAACTCAGCCAATCTGAACAAACTCTCGATTGGTGAGGCACACACCCATGCGGTCGGAGTTGTACGCCAGCTTGTTATTCAATTACGTGACAAAAAACCTATTCCGTTCAAAGAAGCCAAAACGGCTGCAGAGATTCTATTGCGCGCCCTGCAGCAGGATCGCCAGGAACTGCTTCTCTACACCCGTATTCGCACCCCCAATAACTATCTGTATGAACATTCAGTCAGCATGGGTGTACTGCTGGCTGACCAGACCATGCACAATGTCAGCAACCCAAAATCCAGGGATGAGGATTACTTGCGTAACTTGATTTACGCCGGCCTGTGTCACGATCTCGGCAAAGGTCTTATCCCCGAGCGTATTATTGGAAAAGTTGGCGGGCTGACCGAACAGGAAGCCAAGGTTATGCACAAACACTCCCTGTTAACCCGCGAGATCCTGTCACGCCAACAAGGAACCCCCGAGGTTGCCCTGGATATCGCCACACAGAACTGCGAGCGGCTGGATGGATCAGGAAACCCCGAACACCTCAAAAGCCTCTCCATCAGCCCTGTTGGCAAGCTGGCGGCAGTAATTGATGTATTTGATGCCATGACCAATGGTCGTAGTTATCGTGTCGGGCTGCCACATGCATTGGCTTTTAAACGTCTGATGGCGATGAAAAACCAGCTGGACCTGGCAGTCACACAACAACTAATCAAACGCCAAGGGCTTTTCCCCATTGGATCACTGGTTAGTTTTGAAAATGGTGATCTTGCATTTGTTAAACGCCACAACGAAGATCATCAACCAAAGGTTGTACGACTGGTCTTTAACAAAAATACCTCTCAAAACCTACCAATGCGCGATGTTGAAGTTGGCTCCAGTGCTACAATGGGAAAAATTGTGGCACCTGAAGATCCCACCCGCTACCGCCTGATGAATGACGTTTTACTGGATGAGCTCTGACACCTTCTTATCCACAGTTCATGTGGATAAGAAGGTGTACAAGATCTTGTCACAACCCCGCAACCCATCAAACACAGTACACCAACAGACATGAACGTTTTTTGTACAGCATCATCCCAAGTCCTTTGATCATGGTGCTCTCAGACTAAAAACCACCAACAAAGATATAAATCTAAAGCACAAAAAAGCCAATCACT
>NZ_JACUUA010000281.1 GCF_014859565.1 Marinospirillum sp.
TGAAGTATCAGCCAGCCATTCGTTAGGGTTAAGGGGTTTTGGGGTGGTGAGCATGGGTTAAACTACTTCTTTGCTACTTTATCCATTTCAGCAAAAACAAGCTCCCACATTTCTTCAGATTGCTTTTTAAGCTGTTCTGATTTTTCCGTAAGCTGCTGTTTCAGAGGCTGTGCTGATTCAGGCTTTAGTAGCAGGTCAATTTTTTTGTGCAGCTCTTCATCGGTATCCAATACTGTGACAACCCCATCCTTGAAACCATAGTCTTCAAAAAGTCGAATGTATTTATGGCTCCAGCCCGTTGCCAGTGAAGGGACTCCTTGTGACAGGGCGCTGACTAAACCATGAAAGCGGCTACCAATGGTGGCATCACAAGTACCCAAAATACCTTTGATATGCAGAGGATCGGTTTCTTTGACGATGGGAATACCACCTACGGCTTCTGAGATCTTCTCGGCCAGCATTTGGTCATTGGCCCCTTCATGCACCAGCACAAACGGCTGAGCACCCTGTTCAACCAAATACTTGGCACAACGAATCATAAAGGGCAGATAGGCTTCACTTTCTTCTTTGCTGGTTTTATCAACCATGCGGTAGTTAGGCACCAAAGCAATGCGCTTGTTACTGGCATCGTAGTTGGCTGTCAGGGTGCCCTTGACCAGGTTTGTGAAGTCTGGAAAAAGTTTGATTTTATTCTGCTCTCCAACCAGATCGGTTAGGTGTTTGTAAGAATCAGGCTCACGGGCAAAAATCAGATCTGCATTCTCAGCCCACTGCTTTACCCAGGGTTGGATTTCAGTTTTCTTGTAAGGCCCTAATGCTTGTGGTAATAAAATGACTTTTGTGCCGCGCATTTTCCAACGCTTGCTGGAACGCGCCAAATCTTTACTACTACCAACACCCCACTGATCACTGTAGGAAAAACCAGCAGCATCCAGCACAACATCTACATCTTTATCCAGCACCAAACCATACATTTCACGCAGTTTTTTGGGTAGATAACCTGCAAAATCACCCCACTGGATGCCATAACGCCACAACCAGGCTTTAGGGTAAAAACCTAATTGGGTTAATTTATGGAATGGCTGACTGCCACCCTTGTGGCTGGGGGCCATCACCAGTGTTGCCTCAGGATAGCGCTCCTGAACTTTTTGCATCACAGCGTGAAGCATCAACTCGGCACCCTTGTTAACAAAACCTGCTTTTCTGATTTCAATGATCATTGACTAATATCTTCCAAAATAAGTTGGTTTGCTTTTTTCTGTGAATAGGGAATACCGCCGCTAGCATCCGCATAACCGACCGCTAGCAGCATAACGACCCTTTCATAATCTTTGAGCTTGATCACTTTTCTGATTTTTCGTTCATTTGCATCAACTTCCGGCCAGTTGATAGAGCAAGTCGAAAGGCCTAGGGTTTCAAGTGCAAGCATCAACTGCATAGCTGCCAAGGAACCATCTATATAGATCAGGTGACGATCCCGCTCATAGGGATAGGCTGATAGATCACCCACTATGGCAATCATTGCGGGCAGGTTCTCTGCAAACCCCGTAGTGCCGCCTGCACACTTGGCAATAGCAACAGCCTTTTCTTTTTCATTACAAAACAGGAAACGGTAAGGCTGGCGATTACAGGCTGAAGGGGCGAAGCTGGCTATATTGGCTGCTTGCTGAACCAAGTCCAGGGGTACCTTTTTATCTTGGTACCAGCGCACTGAACGTCTGCGAATAAATAACTGCTTTAACTCATCAAAACTTATGTCTGTGTTTGGAAGTTGCTCGTGAGAATATGGCTTATAACTAGCATCTTCACTGGGGAACTCAGCAGCAAGTTCAAAAACATCTGGCAACTTCTGACGTGCTTCTTTATAGGTTTTTCTAGCCTGCTCTGTAATAGCAGTAGCACCAGCGATCTTAAAATACTCATCAAGAACGTCTGTTGCCCATTTTTTTTCAGTTTCTGCCAGAAGTTTTGATTTAACAGCATCCTTATAGCAATCTACTGTTTCCTGAATAAACCCTTCAGCAAAAACGCTGCGCCTGGGCCGCATGATTAAGCCCTTCTCCAGGCGGTGTGTGTTTCTGCGTAGCAGTGCACAGGTTTCGCCTATCTCTTTTAATGATTCATGGTAGGCTTTACGACCTTTAAGAACTGCTTGATGTTCATTAGAGAACTCATTGCTAATCAGGTAGTAAAAGCTGGAAAAAAAGCGGCTTTTATGAGCCAGGGGTAAAAACGAAAGCTTTACATGAGTGATTGATTTTCTGATAAAACTGATTACTGATTTAGGCAGCAGCTTCTTTATAAACTTCTTCATCCAAATACCTTAATAATGGAGTATCTAAAAAGAATAAAAATTGACTTAAGCATCATAATAAAAACCGGCCTCGTTTTACTATAAATTAGCAGTGAGAAAAATGACGCAAAAGCATAGGAAATTAATGTTGCGTAGGCAGCACCCTGAACACCAAAGCTTGGAATGAAAAAATAGTTAAGCGCCACATTAATCAGTGCACCCGCACCCTGAGTTATTAAAGAAAAAACCAGAGCATTTTCAATCAGTATCCATTTTGAGAAGGCTGCGCGCATAAAAATAAAAATGGCCGCCCAAATATGAATCACCAAAACACTGGCACTATCAATATAATACGCACCAAAAAATAGTGTGATAACCCATTCTGAAAGAAAGGTCATTACTACTGCAACGCCAAGTGCCAAGATGAATAAGAGATCAAACAACTGCTGTAATCTTTTATTGAACTGCTCTGGATTTTCTTCTTTTAGCTTAATCAGCTTAGGGAAGAAAGAAGCTACGATTGCTACCGGAACAAAGTACCAAGCCTCAGAAAGCTGAGCTGCAACAGCATAGATGCCTACAGCTTCAGAGCCTTCAAACCAGCGCAGCATGACTTGGTCTACTTTAAGGTAGATAACTGCAAAGATAGACCCTAAGTAGATCACCCATCCTTGGCTAAATAACTCTTTAGCTTTTGACCAACTAAAGCTCCACTCAGCAACTTTAAGGCTGGATTTTATTTTGTAGACAAAAAGGAATGCGATTGCGATTGCGATTGCCTGTATAAGATTGGCTGCTACAAAGTAAACAACACTGAACCCAAGAAAAACAAAGAGCAGCTTTAGAACTGATGAAACTGCCAGACCTGTGAGCCGTGCATAGGTTACATACCTTGCTTGCACAAAGGCCTGAAACCAGAAATCAATAATGTCAAAAGGCCTGACAAGAAGAACAGCGCCGGCGATTGCAAGAACCGTGAACTCTATGCTTGTAACACCTTCATAGGCTATTGCATAGACGAGTAATAGCGTATAACCAAGTGCCATACCAATAAATTTGAGGCCTAAGGTTGTCCCTAGCGTCACACCACGTTCGTCAGGTTTTTTCACAATCTCCCGAACAACCAGTCCGCTTAAACCCATATGTCCTGCGGCCGCAAATAGGGCAGCAACTGAAATTGCATAAGAAAAGATACCGAAATCCTCTGGGCCTAGATAACGGGCCACAACTACAGTCACAAGAAAGCCAACACCCAGGTTGGTTATCTTGTCTCCCATAATCCAAAGGGTGTTGTGAAGGTATTTTTTTACTTTCGTATAAATGCTAAGGAGCTTCAAACTTATATGCCGCACTTAAGTGCGTTCCTTCTGTGCAAGTGGCTATTTAGATTTCTCATACAAAGACTTGAGATACTCAGACACCCTATCCATTTCTGGGTAGATGTAGGGTTTTGTGATGCCCAGTTTT
>NZ_JACUUA010000048.1 GCF_014859565.1 Marinospirillum sp.
GGAACTGTTTGGCATCCCGGAACAAGAACTCAATCTGAAAGCGTGCCTTGTAGTACAATGGTTCAGACAGTTTCATGATGCAATAGCACCGTAGTTGCAAAGCTCCTCAAACGGTGGGTGGTTTCTTGGCTCTTGCTTGCGGGGATGCTTTGGCGAACGGTGCTGAGTTTCAGCCCAGAGGCAATAACCAGCCTATAGAAAAAACTCCTGACGAGGGTTGCAGGGGGGGAGGTAACTCCCCCTCCTGCTCGCTTGCTGTTAACTGCAGGTGTTTAACCCTGAGCTTTCAGCTGTAAGCGGCGGCGGTGCAGAACCGGCTCAGTGTAACCACTGGGCTGAACACAACCTTCAATGACCAGTTCCAGCGCAGCCTGAAAAGCGATCGAGCGTTCAAAGTTGCCATGCATCGGGCGGTACAACGGATCAGCAGCATTCTGCTCATCCACTACTTTTGCCATGCGTTGCAGGGTTTCCATCACCTGCTCTTTGCTGCAGACGCCGTGATGCAACCAGTTGGCAATGTGCTGGCTGGAGATTCGCAGTGTGGCTCGATCTTCCATCAGGCCGATGTTGTTGATATCCGGCACTTTGGAGCAGCCCACACCCTGATCAACCCAGCGCACCACATAACCCAGAATGCCCTGGGCATTGTTGTCCAGTTCCTGCTGGATTTCCGCTGCAGTCCAGCTGGGGTTTTCAGCCACGGGAATGGTGAGGATATCGTCCAGATTGGCACGCTCACGGGATTTCAGTTTTTCCTGTACGTCTGCCACATTCACCTGATGGTAATGCAGGGCGTGCAGGGCAGCTGCAGTGGGAGAAGGCACCCAGGCAGTGTTGGCACCGGCCTTGGGATGAGCAATTTTCTGCTTCAGCATTTCACCCATCAGATCCGGCATGGCCCACATGCCCTTGCCAATCTGGGCACGGCCTTTCAGGCCACAGCTCAGGCCAATGTCCACGTTCCACTGTTCATAAGCCTGAATCCAGCTGGAGGTTTTCATTTCTCCCTTGCGGATCATCGGGCCCGCTTCCATAGAGGTGTGGATTTCATCACCGGTACGATCAAGGAAGCCAGTGTTGATAAAGGCCACACGATCTTTGGCAGCACGAATGCACTCTTTCAGGTTAACGGTGGTGCGACGTTCTTCATCCATGATGCCCATTTTCAGGGTGAAGCGCTCTAGCCCCAGCAGGTCTTCCACACGTCCGAAGAGTTCGTTGGCAAATGCTACTTCTTCCGGGCCGTGCATTTTTGGTTTTACGATGTACATACTGCCACTGCGAGAGTTGCAGAACTTGCCCAGTCCCAGCAGATCCTGCTTGGCAATCAGGGTGGTGACAGCACAATCCATAATGCCTTCAGGAATCTCGGAACCATCTTTTAACAGGATGGCCGGATTGGTCATCAGATGGCCGACGTTGCGCACAAACATTAGGGAGCGTCCCGGCAGGACTAAGAAGCTGTCCCTGGTTGGGCTGGTGTAGGCACGGTCTTCATTCATGGTGCGAGTGAAGGTTTGTCCGCCCTTGCTGACTTGTTCAGACAGCTTGCCGGTCATCAGTCCCAGCCAGTTGCTGTAAGCAAGGATTTTGTCTTCAGCATCAACAGCGGCCACTGAGTCTTCGAAGTCCATGATGGTAGTCAGAGCCGCCTCCATCAGCAGATCCTTAACACCCGCTGCATCGGTCTGGCCGATGTGGTGGTTACGATCGATCTGGATTTCAAAATGCAGGCCGTGGTGCTGCAGCAGAATGCCGGTCGGGCTGCTGGCTTCACCGGTAAAACCTTTCAACTGAGCCGGATTTTGCAAGCCAGTGGTGTTGCCGTTGTTCAGACTGACTTGCAGCCGATCATCAGCAATGGCATAACCAGTGGCTTCTTTATGGCTGGCGCCTTCCAGCGGAGCACTCTGATCCAGGAAGTCACGGGCAAAAGCAATCACCTTTTCACCGCGAACCGGGTTGTAACCTGGGCCTCTTTCCGCGCCCTTGTCTTCTGGCAGGGCGTCGGTGCCATACAGTGCATCATACAGGCTGCCCCAGCGTGCATTGGCTGCATTCAGGGCAAAACGGGCATTCATCACCGGAACCACCAGCTGAGCACCCGCCTGCCGGGCAATTTCGGAATCAACCTTGGTGGTGCTGGCCTGGAAGTCTTCACCTTCCGGTACCAGATAACCAATTTCAGTCAGAAATTGTTTGTAGGCAGTCAGATCAAAACTGCCTTTATTGGCCTTGTGCCAGGCATCAATTTTGGCCTGCAGATCGTCACGCTTTTGTAAAAGGGCGCGATTTTTGGGAGCCAGTTCATGAACCAGAGTGTCCAGTCCCGCCCAGAAAGCGTCGCTTGTAATTTCGCTACCGGGGATGGCTTGTTCATTAATAAAAGTGTAAAGCGTCTTGGCGACCTGAAGTCCGCCGATTTGAACGCGATCAGTCATGTAAAATCGCCTCTTACTTTGGTTTATTAGTTGGTTTCTTGGTTCTGAAACTCTGCAAAACTACGCTAAAAATCTGCTAAAGCGCGGGGTTTTGTAGTAAATTTTCAAGAAGTCATGGGTTTGTGAGGCAAGAAGATACAGGATTCCAGAGTGAAATACACCCTGCCTTTAGGCGAAGAAGGTAGAATCTTGTTTTTCACCTGAATTGCTGAGGAAGTACAAGTGGCACATCCGAATTTCAAGATTCGTCTCAGGCTCTGGCCGGATTCCTTTGCATCAGCAGGCTGGGTCAACAATCTGCCGGATGACCTCAGTGAGTATCTGGATTTTTATCAGCTGACCCGTGATCCAGCGAAAGGTATGGCTGCGGCTCGTGCAGGTTGGCTGCGACTGGGTGATGATTACATCTGGACTCAGGCTTTTCGACCGGTCAAACCACAAGGCACTCTGCTGCATCTGCATGGGTATTACGACCATGGTGCCAGTTACCCCTCCTTGCAGCGCTGGGTGCTGGAAAAAAAGTTCTGTTATCTCACCGTTGATCTACCCGGCCATGGATTATCCAGTGGTGCCCGAGCCAGTATCCGTGATTTTGCCCGTTATCAGCAGTTGCTGAGTTTGCTGTTGGAGCAGCTGGAACAACAGAATTTCCCCCGTCCTTGGTTGCTCAGCGGTTTTTCAACTGGCGGTGCCATAGCGCTGGAGCATTTGCTGACCGATAACCGCTTTGATCAGGTGGCGCTGATTGCCCCTTTGATTCGTCCTGTAGCCTGGCACAGCGTGACGCGCTGGTTGTGGTTGGTGCGTCTGTTTATCCGACGGCTGCCTAGAAAGTTTCGTGTTAACTCACACGATGAGGCTTTTCTGCGTTTTGTGCATGAAAAAGACCCCTTGCAGAGCCACGAGCTGCCACTGACGTGGGTGAGTGCGCTGACGCGCTGGGTTCCGCAAGTGGAGCAGGCAAAAGCGGTGGCTGCCGCACCCTTGATTTTGCAGGGGGATGAGGATACAACAGTGGACTGGCAATATAATCTGAGCGTGCTGCATCGGCTGTTGCCGCAGGCAAAAACGGTGCTGATTGAGCAGGGCGCACATCAGCTGTTAAACGAAGCGGTCATACAGCGCACACCGGTGTTTGAAGCTCTGGATGCCTGGCTTGATCTTGAGGTTCATAACAAGGAGTGACAAATGAAAAAGACAATTGGGGTGCTGATGTTAATGGCTGGACTGATGTTGCTGGGTGGTTGCTCATCGGTTGATCGGGCAGAACAGGAACGCAGAGCGGCTTATGAACAAAGCAGGGAAGAACAGCGAATTGACCGCCTGCAACGTGAAGCAGATGCAGCAGCCCGGCGTATGGATGAGCAGCTGAAAAAATAACCACTCTTTCCATTTTGTTGCCAACGGGCAGGTATTAAATGCAAAAAAAGCTCCCTATTGGTATCCAGACCTTTCGTGAGATGCGAGAGGATAACCACTATTATGTGGATAAAACTGCAATCGCTTTTAGGTTGGTGCAGGAGGGCAAGTACTATTTTCTTTCCCGTCCACGCCGCTTTGGCAAAAGCTTGTTTCTGGATACCTTGAAAGAGCTATTTGAAGGCAACAAACCCTTGTTTAAAGGCTTGGCTGCAGAGCAGCAGTGGGACTGGTCAAAAAAATATCCAGTGATTCGGTTGAGTTTTGGCAGTGGTGTGCTGCATTCGCCGGAGGCTCTGGAGCAGATGATTATCGAACAGCTGAATGATCACGCCGAACGCTTAAGTGTCACCTTTCAGCATGAAAGCCTATCGGGGCGTTTTAGTGAGCTGATCCGTAGAGCATCCGAACAGCATCAAGCCAGAGCCGTTGTGCTGATTGACGAATATGACAAACCGATTCTGGATAACCTGCATCAGCCCGAACAGGCACGGGCGATGCGGGATGGTTTGCGTAATCTGTATTCCGTCTTGAAAGACAGTGATGCTTATCTGCGTTTTGTGTTTTTAACCGGCGTCTCCAAGTTCAGCAAGGTCAGTCTGTTTTCCGGCCTCAACAATCTGAACGACATTACAATGGATGCCCGTTATTCGGATATTTGTGGTTATACCGATGCTGATCTGGACACCACTTTTGCACCGGAGCTGCCGGGGCTGGATCGCGTTAAAATCCGTGACTGGTATAACGGTTACAACTGGGGCGGCACTTCGGTTTATAACCCTTTTGATCTATTGTTGCTGTTTCAAAAGCGAGATTTTCGACCTTACTGGTTTGAAACGGGTACACCGACTTTCCTGATTCAGCTGTTGAGCGAGCGGGGTGTTTTTACTCCGAACCTGGAGCAGTGGCAAGCCAATGAGGAGCTGCTCAGTCGCTTTGATGTTGAGGATATCAGCACTGAGGCGTTACTGTTTCAGACGGGTTACCTCACCCTGCATAAAATAGATCAGCCAATCACCGGTTACTGGGTATATACCCTGGGCTACCCTAACCGGGAGGTGGAGGCGAGTTTAAATCGCGCCCTGTTGCCTGCTTTGGGTGTGCCGTCGCAGGCTTCCCTTAACAGTGGTCTTAATGTGCTGAAGGCGCTGCAAGTTGGGGATGCCGCTCAGCTGGAAGTCCATCTGAAAGCCCTGTTTGAAGCTATCCCCCACGATTGGCACCGCAAAAATCCGATAGCCGGTTATGAAGGTTATTACGCCAGTGTTTTTTACAGTCATTTTGCTGCACTGGGTCTGGACATTACCGTAGAAGACAGCTGCCGCAGTGGGCGAGTGGATATGACCGTCCATCATGCAGATCAGCATTGGCTGTTTGAGTTTAAAGTGGTGGATAAACAGTCTGAAGGCAAGGCACTGGTTCAGATACAGCAGAAAGGCTACGCCGAAAAATACCGTGTAGCAGGTCAGACTGTGCATTTGATTGGCGTGGAGTTTTCCCGAGCGGAGCGGCAGATTGTTGGGTTTGAGGTGCTCACACTGTAGAGTGGTTGTAATTTTTTCCACAAAAAAACCCGCCGTAGCGGGTTTTATCAGCCGTTCTGAATATCAGAACAGTACACGACTGCGGATGGTGCCTTTGACGTGTTTCAGAGCTTCCAGTGCTTGCTGGCTGTATTCACGATCCACATCCACCACTACATAACCCACTTTTTCGTTGGTCTGCAGGTACTGGCTGCAAATGTTGATTTCGTTTTCAGACAGCACACGGTTGATTTCTGACAGCACACCCGGCACGTTTTCGTGAATGTGCAGCAGGCGGTGTTTGCCGGGGTGCGAAGGCAAGGCTACTTCCGGGAAGTTCACCGCAAAGGTGGTGGTGCCGTTGTCGCTGTAACGGATCAGCTTTTCGGACACTTCTTTACCGATGTTGGCCTGAGCCTCCAGTGTGGAGCCACCGATGTGGGGTGTCAGAATCACGTTGTCCAGACCACGCAGCGGGCTGATGAATTCATCATCATTACCACGGGGTTCAACTGGGAACACATCAATGGCTGCTCCACCGACATGACCGGATTTAAGTACGTCGGCCAGATCTTCAATCACCACTACACTACCGCGTGAGGCGTTGATCAGGTGGGCACCGGGTTTCATCTTTTTCAGCTGTTCGGCAGCAAACATCCACTTGGTGGAATCCAGCTCTGGTACATGCAGGGTGACCACATCAGACATGGCCAGCAGTTCATCCATGGTTTCAACCTGACGGGCATTACCCAGTGGCAACTTGGTGACTACATCGTAATACAGCACTTCCATGCCCAGGCTTTCAGCCAGTACCGACAGCTGTGAGCCGATATTGCCGTAACCGATAATACCCAGCTTTTTGCCACGTAACTCATAACTGCCTTCGGCTGATTTGACCCAGCCACCACGATGGCAAACGGCATTTTTGTGCGGGATGCCACGCATCAGCATGATCATTTCACCCAGCACCAGTTCTGCTACCGAACGAGTATTGGAATAGGGCGCGTTAAACACAGGAATACCCCGGATCAGCGCGGAATACAGCTCCACCTGATTGGTGCCGATGCAGAAACAACCCACCGCAACGAGTTTTTTAGCAGCAGCAAACACTTCTTCCGTCAGCTGGGTGCGGGAACGAATACCAATAAAGTGGGCATCTTCCACCACTTTCAGCAACTCGGCTTCCGGCAGGGATTTGGGATGGTATTCAATGTTGGTGTAACCATTGGCCTTGAAGTTGTCGACTGCGGTCTGGTGAACGCCTTCAAGCAGCAGGATCTTGATCTTGCTTTTATCAAGTGATGTTTTAGACATGAGAAGCCTGAGTCCTGATGGAGATGCAAGGTGGAAAAAAATGCGGGCGGGCAAGCCAGCCAGAAGGGAGCTATGTTACCATAACATGATCAATAAACAGCCCCTGGGCAATGAATCCGCAGGTGAATTTAACGCTGGATGAACCTGCATTTTTTCATTATTGCATTCAATTCTGACCTTATATAAAGAGCCGCTGTAATGACCCCTGAGCAAATCAAACAAGCCGTTGAAGCCCTGATCGGAGTGGATCGAGTTCGCCTGGATGGTGAAGCCCTGGATATTTATGGACGGGACTGGACTAAAATCCATACCCCTCGTCCTCGTGCCATTGCCTTTCCTCGCAGTACCGAGGATGTGCAGGCCATAGTGAAGTTTGCCAATGAGCATCACATTGCGCTAGTGCCCTCTGGTGGTCGTACCGGTTTATCGGCTGGTGCCGTGGCGGCCAATGATGAGCTGGTACTGGTCATGGATTACATGAACAAGGTGGTTGAGTTTAATGCGGTGGATCGCAGTGTCACGGTGCAGGCGGGCATGATCACCGAACAGTTGCAGCAGTTTGCCGAAGAGCAAGGGCTGTATTATCCGGTGGATTTTGCCTCGGCTGGCTCCAGTCAGATCGGCGGTAATATCTCCACCAACGCCGGTGGCATCAAGGTCATCAAATACGGCATGACCCGTGACTGGGTGCTGGGATTAAAAGTGGTGACCGGCAAGGGTGAAGTACTGGATCTGAACAAGGGTCTGATCAAAAACAACACCGGTTATGATCTGCGCCACCTGTTCATTGGTGCTGAGGGCACGCTGGGCATCATCACCGAAGCCACCATCAAGCTGACCCGTACACCCAGAAATTTGACAGTGATGGTGCTGGGCGCACCAACCATGCAGGATGTGATGGAAGTGCTGAAATCCTTCCAGAGCCGTATGGATCTGACCGCGTTTGAGTTTTTCTCGGAAAACGCCTTGTCAAAAGTCACGGCTCATCACCAGCTGCAGCGCCCGTTTGATACCGTCACACCCTATTATGCCTTGCTGGAATTTGAAGCAGAAAACGAAGAGGTGATGGACACTGCCATGCAGGTGTTTGAACACTGCATGGAGTCCGGCTGGGTAGAAGATGGTGTGATTAGCCAGAACGAAACCCAGCTGCGTAACCTCTGGAGTCTGCGCGAATTTATCTCCGAAACTATCAGCCACGAAACACCCTACAAGAATGATCTGGCGGTGGTGGTCTCGCGGGTGCCCGAGTTCCTGAAAGAAGTGGACACCTTTGTTGAAGAAACCTACCCCGGTTTTGAGATTGTCTGGTTTGGTCATATCGGTGATGGCAACCTGCACCTGAATATCCTCAAACCCAAAGACATGGATAAAGACGCGTTTTTTGAGCAGTGCCACCATGTCAGTGACAAGGTATTTACCATCACTCAGGCCTACGGCGGCAGTGTTTCCGCTGAACACGGTGTTGGTCTGGTGAAAAAGGACTTTCTGCATTTCAGCCGCAGTCTGGAAGAAATTGCCTACATGAAAGCCATCAAACAGGCTTTTGATCCCAACCAGATCATGAATCCGGGTAAAATGCTGGATATCTGAAGGGAGATAGGTTTTGGCTGCTGAACAACCCCGCTTTGAACAGCTGATGCAACAGCTGGAAAATCTGGTGACCCGTATGGAGTCCGGTGAGTTATCACTGGAAGACTCCTTGCAGGCTTATGAAGAAGGTGTGCGCCTGTCGCGTCTTTGTCAGCAACAGCTGGCCGAGGCGGAACAACGTGTTTACCGTCTGCAGGAGCAACAGGGTCAGGTCAGTTTTGAGCCGCTCAGTTTTAAGCCAGAAGCCGGTGACACCTGATGCAGCTGAAACAACTCACGGAAATTTATGCTACGCGTGTTGATGCAGCGCTGACAGGGCTGCTTGCGGATACAGCAGGTTGCAGCCCATTATTGCAGGAAGCACTCAGCTACAGCCTGTTAAATGGTGGTAAACGCCTGCGCCCATTATTGGTGTATGCCACCGGGCAAGCGCTGGGTGCCTCCCCGGAATCCTGTGATCGTCCAGCCATGGCGGTGGAACTGATCCATGCTTATTCACTGGTGCATGATGATCTGCCCGCGATGGATGATGATGATCTGCGTCGTGGTCGCCCCACCTGTCACAAAGCCTTTGATGAAGCCACTGCAATCCTGACCGGTGATGCTTTACAGACGCTGGCTTTTGAAGTGCTGGCCGATGATCAACAACCCGCTGCGCTGGCACTGGTGCAAACTCTGGCACAAGCCAGTGGTACCCGAGGTATGGTGGCCGGTCAGATGCTGGATCTGCAGGGTGAAGGACAACAGCTGACGCTGGAACAACTGGAACAGTTGCACAACCACAAAACAGGTGCTTTGATTCGCGCTGCTGTGCGTATGGGTGCACTGACGGCAGGTGCCACGGCAACCACTCTGAACACGCTGGATACTTATGCTGCTGCACTGGGGCTGGCGTTTCAGGTGCAGGATGATCTGCTGGATATCAAGGGTGATGCGGCACTGCTGGGTAAAAAAACCGGTGCGGATGCCTTGTTGCACAAGGCGACCTATCCGGGTCTGCTGGGTGTGGAAGGTGCAGAGCAGAAAGCCCTGGCTCTGGTTGAACACGCCTGTGAATGCCTGAACAACCTGCCGGGTGACTGGGACTGCCTGCGAGAGCTGGCGGCTTGGTCTATCAGCCGCAATTTTTAACGAGCACCTCGCTAATGTTTGATGCACTGCCAACACAAACACCGACAACGCCTCTGCTGGATGGCATCCAGTCACCGGCTGATCTGAAATCCATGTCTGATCGCCAACTGGTGCAACTTGCCCGCGAGGTTCGTGCCTGGCTGCTCTGGTCAGTCAGCCAGACGGGTGGGCACTTTGGTGCTGGTCTGGGGGTGGTGGAGTTAACAGTCGCTTTGCATGCAGTGTTTAATACCCCGGAAGACCGTCTGATCTGGGATGTTGGGCATCAGGCTTATCCGCATAAAATCCTGACCGGGCGTAAAGAATCCCTGCTGACCATTCGCCAGAAAAACGGTGTGGCGGCTTTTCCAAAACGCAGTGAATCTGCTTACGATGCTTTTGGTGTTGGGCATTCCAGCACCTCCATCAGTGCGGCGCTGGGCATGGCGATTGCGGCAAAGGCGCAGGGCAGTAAACGTCGCAGTGTGGCAGTAATTGGTGATGGTGCATTAACGGCCGGTATGGCGTTTGAAGCGCTGACTCATGCCGGGCATGTGAATGCCAACCTGCTGGTTATTCTGAATGATAACGAAATGTCGATCTCCGAGAATGTGGGTGGTCTGGCAACCTACCTGTCACGCTTGCTGGTCAGTGAACCCTATAACCAGCTGCGTGAAGGCAGTCGCAAGGTGTTGTCAAAATTGCCACTGGCCTGGGAGCTGGCGCGCAAGACGGAAGAACAAGTTAAATCTCTGGTGACACCCGGCACCCTGTTTGAAGAGCTGGGTTTTAACTACATCGGTCCGATTGATGGTCATGATCTACCGGAATTGCGTGCCACCTTAAAACGCCTGAAGCATCTAAAAGGCCCGCAGTTTTTGCATCTGGTGACCAAAAAAGGCAAAGGATTTATACCCGCGGAGGCTGACCCGATTGGTTACCACGCACTGACCAAACTGGAAAAACCCGTGCAGCCTGTTGATGAAAAGCCACTGACCAAAAAACCAAAATACTCCAATGTGTTTGGTCAGTGGTTGTGTGACATGGCGGCGGAAGATTCACGCCTGCTGGGCATCACACCGGCGATGCGGGAAGGGTCGGATCTGGTGCGGTTTTCCCGCGAATATCCTGAGCGGTATTTTGATGTGGCCATTGCTGAACAACACGCAGTGACCCTGGCAGCAGGCATGGCCTGTGAGGGCATGAAGCCGGTCGTCGCCATTTATTCCACCTTTCTGCAGCGGGCTTATGATCAGCTGATTCACGACGTGGCGGTGCAAAAGCTGGACGTGTTATTTGCCATTGACCGTGCCGGACTGGTGGGTGAAGATGGCCCGACTCATCACGGCACACTGGATCTATCGTTCCTGCGTTGTGTGCCGGATATGCTGATTATGGCGCCAGCGGATGAAAACGAATGCCGTCAGATGCTGACCACCGGTTACCACTATCCGGGGCCAGCCGCTGTGCGTTACCCGCGTGGCACCGGGCCGGGAGTGACCATCAACAAAACATTGGAGAGCCTGCCACTGGGCAAGGCTGAGGTACGACGCCAGGGTAAAAAAGTGGCTCTGCTGGCGCTGGGTAGTTTGGTGCCGGTAGCGGCTGAAGTGGCTGAACAACTGGATGCCACACTGGTCAACCTGCGTTTTGTTAAACCGCTGGATGAAACCCTGTTGCTGGAGATGGCGGCCAGTCACGAACTGCTGGTCACGCTGGAAGAAAATGCCGTCATGGGTGGTGTTGGCAGTGCTATCAACGAGTTTTTTGCCGCCCAGAACCTGCAGCCGCAACTATTAAATCTGGGCATCCCTGATGCCTGGGTGGATCAGGGTACACCTGAAGAGCTGCTGGCGGATTGTGGGCTGGATGTTGCCGGTGTGCTGGCGGCCATTGGTCAGCGGTTGGCATCCAGCAGTGGTGCATAACCTTCACGGTAACTTGGATAACGGAACTGAAAACCGCTATCCCTGAGTCGTTGGCTGTTGATGCGTTTGTGGCCGCCCCGCTGCGGCACACTTTTACCCGGTTTAACCCTTAATCCCATCTGATGTGCCAGCCAGCCGGTCACCTCTTGCAGCGGCGCCGGTTCACAATCACTGACCAGGTACAACTCCTGTAATCGGGTGCCCTGATCATCCAGCGTCATCAGGTGAACCAGAGCGCGTGCACCGTCTTCGATATGGATGCGGTTGGAGAACTTTAAAGGTGTTGCAGCTGGATACTCACCAGCTCGTACTTGTCGCAACATACGTTCACGCCCTGGGCCGTAAATACCAGAAAAGCGCAGCACAGTCACCGGCCAGGGTGACTGGTACAAGGCTTCTTCTCCTTGCAGTAACAACTGACCAGAAAAGTCCAGCGGCTCAGTAGCCGAGTTTTCATCCACCTCTTCGCCATTTTCCTGAGCAAACACACCTGTGGATGAGATAAAAAAGATACGTTTGGGTGAGACTTTTTGTCGCTTCAGGCTGCTGATCAGTGTTTCAACCCCTTCCAGATAAGCCAGCCGATAAGCATCCGGTGTGAATCCATCTGCGGCCAGGGTGTAAATGATGTAGTCCAGTGGCGGCAGTTCGGGTGCATCATTCGGCAGTGTCCAGGCCAGCGGCTGGATGCCCGGTGCCAACCGCTGCAGGCTGCGCCGTGCACCATAAACCAGGTGATCCTGCTGCAACAGGTTTTCACCAATGCGATTGCCCAGATCACCACAACCGAGTATTAATACACGCATGTGCTTCTCCACAAAAAGAATGCTGCAATAGTTATTCGAGATTAAAAATAGTTTGCTTGATTATTCAAATCAATGCTGCATACTTTTTCTTATCGGGTTTTAAATGACCGCAGCAGGTGGAATGCAAGTATGACTCTGACAGAACTCAAGTATATCGTCACGCTGGCGCAGGAGCGTCATTTTGGTCACGCTGCCGAACGTTGCTTTGTCAGTCAGCCCACACTGAGTGTGGCCGTCAAAAAACTGGAAGAAGAGCTGGGTGTGGCGCTGTTTGAGCGCAGTAAAAGTGTGGTACAGCTGACTCCGGTTGGTGAAAAGGTGGTGGAGCAGGCACGCAAGGTTCTGGAGCAGGCATCAGCCATCAAGGAGATGGCGAATCAGGGTAAGGATCAGCTGACCTCACCCTTGCGGATGGGTGCCATTTACACCATCGGGCCTTATTTATTCCCTCATCTGGTTCCCGCCTTGCAAGCATTGGCACCACAGATGCCCCTGTATATCGAAGAAAACTTCACTGCGGTGCTGCGTCGCAAACTGCGTTCGGGTGAGCTGGACGCGATTATTATTGCCCTGCCATTCACCGAAAGTGATGTGTTAACACGCAGTCTCTACACTGAGCCTTTTGAGGTGCTGATCCATAAAAACCACTCCTGGTCTGGCCGTACAAGCATTCCAATTAATGATCTCACTAAAGAAAAACTGTTGATGCTGGGTGAGGGCCATTGTTTTCGGGATCAGGTGTTTGAAGCCTGCCCTGCGCTGGAAGCCAATCTTAAAAATCCCGAGCAGTCATTGGTGGCAGAAGGTGGTTCGCTGGAAACCATTCGCCATATGGTGGCCTCTGGGTTAGGTATTACCGTATTGCCCCATTCAGCCATTCGTATGAGCCAGTATGTCCCGGATGCTTTACTGGCCCGTCCCTTTGAAGATCCGGTGCCATCCCGCAGCGTGGCACTGGCATGGCGCACCAGCTTTCCACGGCCTAAGGCTATTGAGGCTTTGATTCAGGCGGTGGCACAGTTCAGGGCAGCATAGAATGGTGGCCGGCTTGTTGCAGAACAAAGCAATTACGGAGCTGAAAGGTGTGGGTCAGGCTCTGGCTGAAAAGCTGACGCGCCTAGGTATCCGAGATGTACAGGGACTGCTTTTTCATCTGCCATTGCGTTATGAAGACCGCACCCGTGTGGCGACACTGGGCAGTTTACGGGTGGGCAGCACTGCAGTGGTTCAGGGTGAAGTGGTCAGCTGTGAAACCCATCAGGGACGCAGGCGCAGCCTGCTGGTGCGTATCCGGGATGGTAGTGGCCTGCTGGGTCTGAGGTTTTTTCATTTTTCTGTCGCGATGAAAAAACAGCTGGAACCCGGCACACAATTACGCTGTTACGGTGAAGCCCGCCCCGGTGCGACCGGCTTGGAGATTTACCACCCTGAGTTCAGCGTCTTGCACGGATCGGCAGCTGATCCATTGCTGGAACAAACTCTCACCCCTGTTTATCCAATCACCGATGGCTTGCAGCAGAACCGCCTGCGTCAACTAATGCGGCAGGCTTTAACTTACCTTGAGACCCATCCACCCGAAGAGTTATTACCGGAAAGCTGGTTACAAGGACAGGCCTTTCCACAGCTTGCTGCGGCACTTAGTTACCTGCACCAGCCACCTGTCGATGCGGATTTAGCGCAGCTGGCGGAAGGTATGCATCCGGCACAAAGACGACTGGCGCTGGAAGAGTTGCTGGCGCAACAGCTGGGGATGTTGTTATTACGTCAACAGAGCCGGGCGCAACAAGCCTGTACTTTGTATTCAGCCAACAATCAGCTGGAACAGCAGCTATTACAAAACTTGCCGTTTAAACCCACCGCAGCCCAGCAGCGTGTCTGTGAAGAGATTTATGTTGATTTACAAGCACCCCACCCGATGCTGCGTCTGGTACAGGGTGATGTGGGTTCCGGTAAAACCCTGGTGGCTGCGCTGGCTTGCCTGCGAGCCATCGGCAGTGGTTATCAAGCCGCACTGATGGCACCCACCGAACTGCTGGCAGAGCAGCACTACCAGAACCTGTGCGGCTGGCTGGAACCTCTGGGATTACGGGTGGACTGGCTGGCCGGAAAAATGAAAGGCAAACAGCGTGAAGAGGTGCTGACACGGCTGACTTCTGGTGAAACTCATCTGCTGATTGGTACTCATGCACTGTTTCAGGAGCAGGTGGTTTTTGATCGGCTGGCGCTGGTGGTGATAGATGAACAACATCGTTTTGGTGTGCATCAGCGGTTAGCTTTAAGAGACAAGGGTGTACAGGGGCGTTATCTGCCACACCAGTTAATCATGACCGCAACCCCCATTCCCCGAACGCTGGCCATGAGTGCTTATGCCGATCTGGATGTGTCGATCATTGACGAATTACCACCGGGACGTATTCCAGTAACTACACTGGTCTTACCAGACAGCCGTCGGCTGGAGGTGATCGAGCGCGTTCGCCATGCTTGCCTGGAAGGGCGGCAGGCTTATTGGGTCTGTACTCTGATCGAAGAATCCGAAGCACTGGAATGTCAAGCCGCCGAAGTCACCTGTCAGGAATTGCAGGTGACCTTGCCAGAATTAAAAGTGGGGCTGGTGCATGGACGATTAAAACCGGCTGAAAAGAAACAGATCATGGATGCTTTTAAGCAGGGTGAATACCAGCTGCTGGTGGCAACCACTGTCATTGAGGTGGGTGTGGATGTACCCAATGCCAGTCTGATGATTATTGATAATGCCGAGCGACTGGGGTTAGCGCAATTACACCAGTTGCGCGGGCGGGTTGGGCGAGGTTCTACTGCCAGTTATTGTGTGTTGGTTTATCACCCGCCGTTGTCCGGTACCGGGCGGGAGCGTTTACAGGTGATGCGCGAAAGCAATGATGGTTTTGTGATTGCCCAGAAGGATCTGGATATTCGTGGACCCGGTGAGTTGCTGGGCACACGCCAGACAGGTGAAATTGAATTACGCATTGCCAGCCTGAAGCGGGATGCCGATCTGCTGGAAGGGCTGCGTCCATTGGCAGAAAACCTGCTGCTGACTGCACCAGAGAAAGCGCAACAGATTCTGATCCGCTGGCGGGGTGAAAGTGTACGTTTTGCGCAGGTTTAAAAAAGCCACTCAGAATCAATTAACCCAGCTTGTAAACACCTGGCAGGGTCGACTTTTAACGGGTTAGCGCTTATTCTGTCATATATATTTATTCAAAATTTAACCCGTTGCTATTAATTCGGCTTGCAGTGTTATCTTCGGGAGCAGCCAATGAGTCAGGGCGCAATGTCAATCAAACCAAATTTTACTGTGATGGATCTGCAATCGGATGATCTTTTGCAGCGGCGAGTGCCTCGGTTGCTGGCAACACCTAAGCAACTGCTGCGTAGCACCCTGCTGCAGGCGGTGGATGGTTTTAACCTGCAAGCGGCTTATCCTGCCCATTGCCTGCTGGATCTGCAGAAGCTGAACTCCGGTGGCACCGACTGGCGTGCACGCTCGCCGGATTATCGTGAATCCCTGCTGCGTGATATCAAGCTCAAGTCGATTCCTGCATTGCCGGGTATTTTACCCATGCCGATGTGTGTGGATTTGCGTTATCTCGAAGGTGACTGGGTTTTTGTTGAATCAGGTGATCCAGAAAAACTGCTGCGCTTCACCAAGGATGAATACAGCCAGATGATTGCGGTGGCACAGGCTGAAGAGGATGAGTTTTCTGTACCGCTGACTGAAACTCGCCCGAACCTGGATCATCCACAACAGGATGAAAAAGAAATTCGTTTTGCGGTGGAGGCCATTACCCAGCAGCGAGTGCGGGCGCGTTTGAGTGAGTCCATAGAAATTGCACCTCTGCCACTCAGCTCACAGCGGCTTTTATCACTTAAAGCCAAAGAAGATGTCAGTGGCACCGAGTTGGCGCAGGTGATTGAAATGGATCCCAGCCTGGCCTCTCAGGTGATCAGCTGGGCTAACTCACCCTATTATGGTGCTCCCGGTAGTATCCGCTCAATTCAGGATGCAGTGATCCGAATATTGGGTTTTGATCTGACCATGAACCTGGCGTTGGGTTTGGCCTTGTCGCGACAGATTCGTCTGCCCAAAGATGGTGTGCATGGGCATCGGCATTTCTGGCGAGATGCACTAACACGTGCTTTGCTGGTGGAAAAACTGGTCAAAAAAATGCCGCCACTGTCACGTCCTTACACTGGGCTGGCTTATCTGGGTGGTTTGTTACACAACTTCGGTTACCTGGTGTTGGCCGAGGTTTTTCCACCCTACTTCTCGCTGTATTGCCGCAATCAGGAAGCCAACCCCCATGTACCACCCATGTATCTGGAACGCTTCCTGTTTGGGATCACTCGTGAACAAATTGCCAGTTACCTGTTTACCACCTGGGGTCTACCCAATGAGATGTGTGTCGCGGTTCGTCAGCAACACAACCCGCATTACACCGGCCCCCATTTTAAATACGGCAACCTACTGTATCTGGCCAACCAGTACCTGACCCCTCAGTGGGAGCAAAATTTGCTGCGTATTCCAGCTGCGGTGTATGACCGTCTACAACTCAATCCAGAGGAGGTTTTCGCCGTTCGCAAAGAGTTGGATGAACTGACGAATGACCAGATGGAAGAGCTGGCAAAACTACTGGAAACCAGCACCCGGCGTTGATCAAGATAGAGGGCTTAACAGGACAGGAGCAAGGCAATGCAGGGTCTGGGTTTATTGCTGCAAAGGCGTTTTGGCCCCTTTTTTGCGACCCAGGCGCTGGGTGCCTTTAACGATAACGTATTCCGTTTTGCGTTGATGTTTACCCTCACCTTCACTGCAGCCGACCGGCTGCAGCTGGATATTAATATTCTGATGAATCTGGCGGCGGGATTGTTCATCCTGCCGTTTTTTCTGTTTTCCGGTATTGCTGGTCAGTTGGCTGACAAATACGAAAAATCTCTGGTGATTCGTCGTATCAAACAGCTGGAGTTGCTGATCATGCTGGTGGCGCTGCTGGCGTTCACACTGCAGATCTGGTGGTTGCTGCTGGCACTGGTGTTTCTGATGGGTGCACAGTCCGCACTCTTTGGTCCGGTTAAATACGCCCTGTTGCCACAACACCTGGCCGCCAATGAACTGGTCACAGGTAATGCGCTGGTCGGTATGGGCACTTTTGTAGCCATTCTGCTGGGAACTCTACTGGGTGGATTGCTGGCGGGTTGGGCGGGTGAATCCACCTGGATGATTGGTACCACAGTGGTGTTTTTTGCCCTGATCGGGGTATTTGCCAGCCTGCTGGTGCCACAAGCTAAGGCCGGTGATCCTGCATTACAACTGAACTGGAATATCTATTCCCAGACCCGCAATGTTCTGCGCCAGGCTGTTGCCAGTCGCAGTGTGTTTTTAGCGATTCTGGCCATCAGCTGGTTCTGGTTTATGGGCTCAGGTTATCTGACCCAGTTTCCTAACTTTACTCGTAGTGTGTTGATGGCCAATGAAAGTGTTGCCACCCTGCTGCTCACTCTTTTTTCGCTGGGTGTGGGTGGTGGTGCACTCTTGTGTGGTTTCTGGTCACGCGGCAAAATCGAGCTGGGTATGGTACCACTGGGTGCGCTAGGCATGGCAGTGTTTTCTTTTGATCTTTACCGTCAGGCCATTCAATTTCCGCCGCTGCTCAGCACAGAGGAATTACGCACAGCTGCAGAGTTTATTGCGTTGGGTGGTGTCCGTCTGGCCGCTGATCTCACTCTGGCAGGGATGGCCGGTGGTTTGTTTATTGTGCCTCTGTACAGTCTGATCCAGCAGCAAACACCTGTTGAGGTTCGTGCACAGGTGATTGCTGCTCTCAATGTGCTGAACTCACTGGCGATGGTACTGAGTGCTGTAATTGGCATCCTGCTGCTGGGGGTAGTGGGTATTTCTTTGCCGCTGTTTTTTGCTTTTTATGGATTAACCGCTTTGTTGGTGGCTTTACTGGCTATACGTCAGGCGCGTGATCCACTGCTGCGTTTTTTGATCTATCTGTTGTCACACAGTTTTTATCGAGTTCGCCATCGTGGGCTGGAGCATATCCCAGAAAGTGGTGGTGCACTGGTAGTAGCCAATCATGTCAGCTATGTGGATGCCTTACTGCTGGCTGGAGCCTGCCACCGCCCACTACGTTTTGTTATTGATAAAGAGATTCATGATCTGCCATTGCTGAAACGCTTTCTGCAACTGGCAGGCACTGTGCCACTCAGTTCAGAAAAAGTGGATCGACAAAACCTGCAGGTCGCTTTTGCAGCAATTGGTGAAGCTCTACAGCGGGGTGAACTGGTATTTATTTTCCCGGAAGGGCGGTTAACCACCGATGGTGAAATCCAGCCTTTTAAAAAAGGGCTTGAACGAATACTGGCGCAGCATTCGGTGCCAGTGATCCCAATGGCCTTGCGTGGTTTGTGGGGCTCCTGGTTTTCCAAAGCGCAGGGACAGGCTTTTCGCAAATGGCCACGGCGCTTCTGGTCACGGATAGAAGTAGTTGCCGGGGCACCCTTACAACCGAATGAAGCCAGCGCTGAAAAACTGCAACAGGTAGTGACAGAGCTGCGTGGTGATTGGAGGTAACAATCACCGACCCTTGCGCTACTCTTGGCAAAAGTGCAGGGGGTGTTTATAGTCACTGGTCATTTTCTGTTTCGTTAGAGTCACTCTGTTTGAGCCACAAACCAAGTTTCGGAGGTCGTCTAATTGTAGCGGCTTCCATGAGGAGATCTGCCCCATGAGCAAACAACCCCTGATTATTTTTGATACTACGCTGCGTGATGGTGAGCAGAGCCCCGGTGCCTCCATGACTCGGGATGAGAAGGTGCGTATTGCACTGATGCTGGAAAAAATGCGAGTGGATGTGATTGAAGCAGGTTTTGCAATTGCCAGTAAAGGTGACTTTTTATCGGTAAAAGCTGTGGCTGAAGCCGTGAGGGATTCCACGGTTTGTTCTTTATCCCGTGCCATGGAAGCCGATATCCGCCGTGCAGCAGAAGCACTTAAACCGGCTGCATCCGGTCGAATTCACACCTTTATTGCCACCAGCCCGATCCACATGAAATACAAGCTGCAGATGCAGCCGGATCAGGTGGTGGAGCAGGCAGTACAAGCGGTGAAACTGGCGCGTAACCTGATGGATGATGTGGAGTTTTCCTGTGAAGATGCCGGTCGTTCTGAAATGGATTTTCTCTGCCGTATTGTGGAGGCTGCGATTGATGCCGGTGCCCGCACCATCAACATCCCGGACACTGTGGGTTATGCCATTCCCGAGCTGTATGCTGAACAAATCCGCCAGTTGATTGAGCGAGTGCCGAACAGCCACAAGGCGGTTTTTTCAGTGCATTGCCATAATGATCTGGGGCTGGCAGTGGCCAACTCGCTGGCAGCGGTGCAGGCTGGGGCACGTCAGGTGGAGTGCACCATTAATGGCTTGGGTGAACGTGCTGGTAATGCCGCACTGGAAGAAATTGTCATGGCGGTGCGAACTCGCCCGGATGTGTTTGATGTGGAAACACGCATTGAACCCATTCACATTGTGCCCACTTCGCGTCTAGTTTCCACTGTGACTGGCTTCCCTGTACAGCCCAATAAGGCCATTGTTGGCAAAAATGCTTTTGCTCACGAATCCGGCATCCATCAGGACGGTGTACTGAAACACCGTGAAACCTACGAAATCATGAAAGCCCAAGATGTTGGTTGGCACACCAATGCCATTGTGCTGGGTAAACACTCAGGTCGTAATGCCTTCCGTACTCGTCTGCAGGAGCTGGGCATCAATTTTGCCACCGAGCAGGAGTTGAACAGCGCCTTTATCCTGTTCAAACAGCTGGCTGATAAAAAACACGAAATTTATGACGAAGATTTACAGGCACTGGTGACGGATACTCGTGCCGCCGCCGCAGCTGAATATGTGCATCTGGTGGCCATGGAAGTCCAGTCCAAGACCGGCGAAACACCTCTGGCACAGGTAGTGCTGAACGTGGAAGGCACCGAGCAAAAAGCACAATCTGAAGGCTCCGGGCCGGTGGATGCGGTGTATAAAGCCATTGAAAACATCATCAACAGTGGTGCCGTGCTGGAGTTGTACTCGGTTAACGCCATTACCTCGGGCACCGATTCTCAAGGTGAGGTGACGGTGCGCCTGGAACGTGGCGGGCGGATCGTGAATGGTCTGGGTGCTGATACCGATATTGTGATTGCTTCAGCCAAGGCTTATATCAATGCACTAAACGCCCTGCACAATCAGGTGGAACGCAAACATCCTCAGGGAGCGGGTGTTTGATCCAGCTGAGTGCACAACAGCGTTATGCCGCGCTACAGGTGATGGGCACTCAGCTGTGGGTGCCACGCGTTCGCCTGGTAGGCGCTGCTGCCAGCCAGCCTTGTGACTGGCCTGAACCTGCTGTCAAAATCAGCGCCCGTGAGCGAGTGCTGGCGACTCTGATGCCTGCTGCTACAGTTGTTACTGAAACGTCTACTGAAACACAGGTTCCAGTTTCGGAGCCTGTGGTTGTACCTGTTCCACTCCCGCAGCCAGTTGAACATCAACCTGCTGAGCCTTTGCTTCAGGTGCAACCCCTGCATGTAGATGTCTGGTTAATGGCTAACGGTTGGCAGCTGGTGATGGAAAATCTGCAGGGTCAACCCGGACTTCAGCCGGAAGAAATCAAGTTGTTGCAGAACCTGATGATGGCACTCTATCCCGGTGCACTGGGCATCAGCGCCCAGCAGTTTTTCAGCTGGCCGTTGCCGGGTATTCCAGTGGATGCCGGTGATGAAGGTGAAATGAGTATGGCCTTGCGGGCTTTTCTGACTGGTGCACGTTTCCAGAAGGTACAGCTGGCTGGTTTGTTGGTGTTCGGATCACGGCTGAACCACCTGCTGAATAATGAACCCTCGCGTCAGGCGGCATTACCACAGATATACACCGCCCCAGCTTTGTCTGAGTTATTGCAACAGCCACAACTTAAGCACAACTTCTGGCAGCAGGCGGGTGATAATGGTCTGCGTGCTGCTTTTGCCCGTTCTCCTGTGGTGATCTGATGCCCTTGCTGCATGAATTGCAGCGGCTTAAAACATCACACCTGTCGCGGGTGTGTGAGCTGGCCGAGCGTTCTGATCCTTATGCATGGACATCTTCCCAGTGGGCAAGCAGCCTGAAGCAAGATTGGGTGCTGGGCGCTTTTGATCAGCAGCAGCTGAATGCTTTGTTGGTATTACGGCAGGGGTATCTGGAGACGGAGTTGTTGTACCTGCTAGTGGCACCGGAACAACGGCGTCGAGGTATGGCAGCCATGCTGCTGGATCAGGCGCTGGAATACAGTCGTTCATTACAAGCGGAGCGTATGTTACTGGAGGTGCGTGCATCCAACCAGGCGGCGGTTGATCTTTATCGGTCGCGGGGATTTGTACAAGACGGGTGCAGAAAAAACTACTACCCGCTTTATGTGCCGGGTGGGCGGGTGACTCAAGGACACGAAGACGCGCTGTTGATGGGACGCTGGCTGATCCCTCAGCCAGATTGAACAGTGTTTACTCGTTGCTGCCTTGCTGAGGCTGGCTCTCGGCTGCATTGCCGGTCTCACTTTCAGTCTCGCTGGCAGAGCTTTCCATCTCGCTGAACTTGCCCAGCAAAGCTCCCAGCTTTTCTTCCCAGGCTTCCTTCTCTTCTTTTAAAGCAGTGTTTTCCTGCTTTAGATCGTCCATTTCCAGGCGCAGCATTTCCAGGGATTCAATTGTTGACTCAACTTTTGCTTCCAACTGGTTTAGCAGTTCCACACTCATAAAGCACTCCTGTAAAAAAACGTAATTAAACCTGATTGCACAAGGGTTTTTGTAGCCTTGTGTATTTTTCGCCTATTAAATTGACATCCTCCCCGCCCTAAAGGGCGAAGATTCCCTCTACAGGACGCTCATGCCCGAGCGCGAGAAGGTTCTTGGCAGCGTTAACGTCGCGTTCGTGCGTGGCACCACACGCACTGCAAGTCCATTCTCTGATTCCAAG
>NZ_JACUUA010000282.1 GCF_014859565.1 Marinospirillum sp.
GATTGAGTCCAGCAGCAGCTGATCATTAAAGGGTTTCTCAAAAAAATCCAGCGCTCCCTCTTTCATGGCCTGCACTGCCATACCCACATCTGCATGACCACTCATCAGAATAACCGGCAGCAGAGGCTGTTGCTGCTTCAGCTGCTGTTGCATTTCCAGTCCGCTCAAACCGGGCATCCGCACATCCAGCAACAGACAACCGGGTCGATCACTGACTGGGCAGGCTAAAAAGTCATCCGGATGTCCAAAAGCCATCACCTCCAGATCGACGGTTTCCAGCAACCACTGCAAGGACTCACGCACCTGCTGATCATCATCCAGCAGTCGAATCAAAGGCTGGGTTGTTTCCTTGTGCATCCATTTCACTCCAGAGTCAGGTTTTGAGTTGTGGCAACTCAATCCGAGCCACGGCACCAGCTTCCGGGCGGTTGGTCAAAGTCAGTGATCCGCCGTGTGAGCGCACCAGAGTCTGGCAGAGTTTAAGCCCCAATCCCATGCCGTTGCGGCGGGTAGTAAAAAACGGGTCAAACAGGTGTGCAGCCACATCAGCAGCAATCCCTTCACCCTGATCTTTAATGCTGATGACCCAGCAATGCTGCTGTTGCTCACAGGTGATGTCAAGATTACGCGCAGCTAATGATGTGTTTTGCATGGCATCCAGCGCGTTGTTCAGCAGATTGATAAACAACTGCAGCAGCTCAATGCGATTGCCATGCACAAGAGACGGAGAAGGCGGTAATTGCAAATGTATTTGCACCTGTCGCGCCCGAATGTCCGGTTCTGTCAGCAACAGTGCTTCTTCCAGCAACAGGTTGATATCCAGGTTTTCTTTGGCTGGCAGCTCCTTGCGCAAAAACCCTCGCAGATTACGAATAATGCCTGCCGCTCGCTCACTCTGGGCAACAATTCTGGATGCAGCATCACGCAGTCTGCTCCCTTCAGCCTCTTGTTGTCCTGTAGCGGGTTTATCCAGCAGGCGCAACATACCCTGTGCATAATTCATGCTGGCTGTTAGAGGTTGATTCAATTCATGCGCCAGCCCAGCGGCCAGCTCGCCCATCATGGAAATACGGGATAAATGAGCCAGTTCTGCTTTTTTCTGCTGCTGTTCATGCATCAATAATTGCAGCTCATGGGTACGCAATCGCACCAGATGACTCACACGTAAATGATGGATCAGGAATAAAATCATCAGCCCTGCAAGTACCAGCAGGAGATAGCGGTATTGGTGCAGCAGTGCCAGCAGCGGGTTACGGGGGAAGGCTGCATAAGGTCCAACTCTAAGGCGTTCAAACAATTGGTACACTGGTTGATAGGATAGGGGCGTAGACCACTGCGAACGATTTTCCGGTGTATCCGGCATCTGTAGCAGTGCCAGTGCAATCTGTTGTACTACCTCAGTTGGCTGACGACCTGTGCTTAAAAATGGCCAGTCAGGATAAAGGTCGCTGGATAGCTGACAGGGATACCCCGCCATTTGACGCTTCCCAATCACTCTGTAATCCTGCAAATCAAGCCGACCTTCTGCCGCCAGAGATTCCAGCAGGCAGCTACGCAAGACCACCGCATCCACTTCTCCTGTATTCAGGCGATCCAGCAGTGCTTCCATCGGATATCCGGTAAAGATCCACTCACCCACATCGCGTTGCAGATTAAGGCCATGATGTTCAAGCTGATCCCAGATCAACTGGAAACCACCAAAAGCCTCCGGGTGCACTGCGGCCACACGTCGATTACGCAGATCTCGCCACTGCTGCACGGCTGATTCAGCTGCCACTATCAACACTGACCCCACCGCCTGCTGCGGCGGATCAAAGGCAGGGTTTCTCAGGGTAGCCAGAGGTGCCAGCGGATAGTGCTGACTCAGCTGTACATAATGCCCGGGGTTGGTCATGACAAAATCCAGCTGGCCTGCTGCCAAAGCGACTTCCAGCTCTTGCAGATTAAGTGGATGTAAAACCACCTGATGATTCGGGAGTTGCCGACCTATGGCAGCCAAGGTTGGCTGCCAATAACCGGCTGGAATAACACTATCACGCCATTCCAGTACACCGAGATGCAGGGTGGAAGAGGGCACAGCATTACTGTTGCCACTCAGCAGCAGCAATACCAGCCACAATCCCACTTTATGCATAAGTCACATCAAAGGTTGGCAAAAAACACGATCAACACACCAACCGGTGCCAGATAACGCGCCAGCAGGTTCCACAGGCTGAAGTCATAAATATCCAACCCCAGCTCTTTGCGTACATCTTCTTTTTCCAGACACCAGGCGACAAACAGGATGACACCCAGGCCAGTCAGAGGCAGCAGGAATTTGCTGGTCAGGGTATCCAGCAGATCAAAAATGTTCAGCCCCAGAATCAGGAAATCGCCCAGCAGATTAAAGGACAACAGCGCCAGTATCCCCAATGCCCATGCAGCAATACCAGCAACCACCGTGGAAGCTAAGCGACTCAGTGGTGTGCGCTCTTCAACAAACTCTACCACAGGCTCCAGCAGGGAAATTGCCGAGGTGATAGCCGCAAAGGTCAGCAGCACAAAAAAGGCCACACCCACCAACCAACCCGCAGTGATATTGCCAAATGCCACCGGCAGGGTGACAAAAATCAGACCGGGGCCTTGTCCAAGATCCAGGCCGTTGGCAAACACAATCGGGAAGATCGCCAGACCGGCTGCCAGAGCAATCACCGTATCCAAAATCACCACCGTGCGAGCGGCCTGCAACAGGTTCACGTCTTCGCCCAGGTAGGAACCATAAGCCATCATGATGCCCATACCCAGCGACAGGGTGAAAAAGGCGTGACCCAGTGCAGCCAGAACAATACCACCATGAAGCTGTGACCAGTCAGGCTTGAACATAAAATCCAGTGCCTGCATAAATCCGCCAGTGGTCATACCATAAAGCACCAACAGCACCAGCAGCCCGGCCAGTGCAGGCATCAGGGTTTTAGCGGCTTTTTCCAGCCCACCGGTCACACCCCGCGCCACAATACCAATGGTAATCAGCATAAACAGGCTGTGCCAGAACACTAATATTGCTGGGCTGGCCAGCAAACCAGTAAACAAGGCGCCAATACCGTCACCATCTTGTCCGGCAAAGTTACCGATTACAGCATCCTTGACATAAGCCAGTGACCAGCCACCAATGACACTATAAAAAGACAGAATCAGGAAAGCCGCCAGCACACCACTCAGACCCACCAGCACCCAGGCTTTGCTGCTGCCACTTTTTGCCGCCAGATCCTGCATGGTGTAAATGGGGTTTTTCTGACCACGGCGACCCAGCAACCACTCACCAACCAGAATCGGTAAACCGATCAGAAAAATACACGCCAGATAGATCAGCACAAACGCCGCACCGCCGCTGTCGCCAACCATGTAGGGGAATTTCCAGATATTGCCCAGACCCACTGCCGAGCCTGTTGCTGCGAGCACAAAACCCATGCGGGAAGACCACTGGGCATGAACCTTGGTTGTTGTAGTCATAACCTTTCCTCAACCCCGTGTTCTTGATTGATGGCCGTTAGCACCAGCATCACCGGCAGCCTGCCACCAGACATCAACAACGTCGGCCTCCTTCGGGGTAAGAAGGCCAGGGGTCTGGCAGGATCACTGCTTAAACATGGGTGATGCCAGCGGATATACCGGCTCACGTGACCCAGGTTAGTTGACCGATC
>NZ_JACUUA010000283.1 GCF_014859565.1 Marinospirillum sp.
ATATTTGAAGAATCACTTCGGTTTTCTGGTCTGTCAAAGATGCCTTCCCCGCTCGGGTGATCGAACAACAAAATCGCTATAAATTATACATAAAACCCAAAAAACGATACTTCGCAGGCATTGTGATGATGACATTCAAGTCACGAATGGACAGAATTTCTCTGTTATACGCGCTATGATTGCAATCCACGAAAAAAATCAGCGCAAATGACTCAGATTATGAATCAACAAATTACACTCATTCAGAATAAGGCCATTCGACAACTGTTAGTCGGACTGAATGCTGCTGCAGATCTTGCATTGTCCGTTCACCAGTATGAATGTTTTCTGCGATGCGCCGCTGAAGAGGGCAAAGGACTGGCGATCTCCACCATTGCCGGTTTGGCTGATACCACCTTGAACCAAAAAGAATATGCGCATTTTAAACATGCTCTTAATCGGTTGATGGATGGCGCACCCAGAAGAGGGCGAAGCGGGTTACAGCTGCTCTATCGAGGTGATCAGGCATCCAGTGTCAGCAGTCTGGCAGCCAGAAGAGCACGTGAAGTTGGTGTGACAGACAAGGGCAAAGAGCTTGTTAGACTGACAGGACAAATAACCCCTATGATCAGGGTGCTGCAAGAAGCTCGTGGCTACCAGGTTGCCACCACCTTGCAGCTGTATGCTTTTTTGATTTGCGCGCTGAACTCTGGTGAGTCGTTGCAAAATGCTCTTGCAAAGGACTATGGCGGTGTAGAACCTACCGACGCGCGTTATCAGCGGATTTATGGAGCTATACGTCAGATAAGGTAAGGCAAGGAAGCAAAAAAACACCAGATCTCCATCTGGTCAGCTATGGTGATCCTGCAACCTACCAGCCCATTGCTGCAGGGCACCGTGCCGGCAGTTACCTGCAACTGACCTACGCAGGCGCAAACCTTCTTGAACGCATTATTCGTGCAGTGAAATAAAAGGAGTTTTAATGTCAGGACAAACAAGCAAGCTACGTATCGCCATGCTGATTGATGCAGACAACACTCCCAGTGACCGTATTGAGGCAGTGCTAAATGAGTTGGCAGGTTATGGCACTATCAATGTTCGTCGTGCTTATGGCAATTGGAAAAGTGATTACCTCAAGAACTGGGAGTCCTGCCTGCATGAATACGCAATCCAACCAATCCAGCAGTTTGCACTAATTAAGGGTAAGAATGCCACTGATATGGCTGTTGCCATCGATGCCATGGATTTTCTTTATGGCGGCAAGGTGGATGCCTTTGCCCTGGTTTCCAGTGATTGTGACTTTACGCCACTGGTCATGCGCTTGCGTGCAGAAGGGCTGTTTGTGCTTGGATTTGGTCGCCGCCAAACACCGGACGCCTTTACTCATGCCTGCAACGAATTCCTGTACCTTGAGCAACTGGAAAGCACCGCAACTGAAACACAGGAAACCGGCAACGGCTACAAACAAAAAACGGGTAACGAACTCAAGGGCGATACACGACTGATGAACCTGCTTCGCAAAGCTATTGAGGCCGCCAAAGATGAGAGCGGCTGGTCATCTCTTGGAGCTGTCGGTAGCCTGATTAAAAACCAGGGGCCTTTTGATCCACGCAACTATGGCTACAAGAAACTGGGGGATTTGGTGCGTGCTATTGATTTACTCGAAACAAAAGGTGGTAATGGAACAGCAGTCTTCATACGCAACCGGCGTCACTGAGCTCTTATTCAGCCATGAGCTTATTTATTCAGCGCAAACTGGTGGTAAGGCATTGCCGAAATAGCTCGGCTTGCACGGTAAACTGCTTGGTAGAAGGCCCAATATGGGTTTCATCCCTCAGCCCCTCGGTAATCACCGACACAAGTGTACCGGCAGCGGATTGCTGACCTCTGGGGTAACCGTACATGCGAAGGAACTGTGAGCTGGACATAGATTTGCCTCTGGATGGGTTTTCCCCATTGTAACCTTGCAAGCCAAGTACAAGGTTACGCCTCCCCGACCACGGCGTGTGGTCGAAAATACCATATTCTGGAAATATGGAAAATTTGGGCTAAGTCATTAATTTTCCATAAGGCGGTTGAAATTTCCAAAATCCCGAAATTTGTAAATTTCAAAATACAGAAATTTGGAAATATGGAATTTCTGGTGTAAGTCATTGATTTTACATAAACCGTCTCGAATTCCCAGAATATGGAGCTCTGGAAATTCTAAAAAATGGAATGGCTGCGTATTCTGCAGCATCGTGAACACTCATTCTAACTCAACGTGAACACCTGTTCTGATCGATGGTGAACAGGCATTCTGATTTGATCGTGAACACTTTTGGGGTCTTTTCCAGAATCAATGTTCATCTTTCCAGAATCAATGTTCATCTTTTATTTTACAGGAAGAAGAGGCTAGACATTGTTTAACTCCCGATCTATAAATTTCAGCTCAGCATCTTGCTTTGTTTTTTTATATCTGCTTGCAAATATATTGCGAGACACCATCCCCAGTAACACCGAAAGCGGTAAAAAAATTAAGCTGATTAGAAGTGGCTCGCGTGGATCCAAAAAAAAACCCACACCCCCTATAAACAACATAAAGGAAAAGAACCCTGTGATTACAGATAAGATTATACTGGCAAAGTGCCCACGTGTAATGTATTGACCTGTAAACATGTAATAAACATCATGAGATGGAAAACGGTATACAGCGTGAGTCAGTACTTGCATTATCAATTTTTAGCGCAAAGTTTTCTGACTCCAAAAAGCTTTCATTGGTTTTAATGTTTAATGCTGATGAATAGGTGACTCTGAGTCTGTGGCCGGATCTTAGTGGGAATTGTGTGTTGAACAGTATAAATCTTTTTTCTGTACCGTTTTCTAGCGTTACCCAGATTTCGGTTGCCTCAGCATCGTCAAATTCCGGATATATATGTTTTTCTGAGGCCGTACAGATTCCTTCAATTGCAGCCAGGGATTTTAAGAATTCGTCAGGACTAAAGCTGGTTTCTTTTTTTTTGTGTTGCTGTAGAAGCAAAAAGGCCAAAAAGTCCTAGAACTGCCTTGATGCCGCCAGTGAAAATTGACCATATGAAATCCGATAAGCGCACAATAAATCTCCTTTATGTTTTTTTTAAGAATCGTTGATTAGACTGATAGGTCGATAAAATCATATGACCCATCTTTCAGCTATGTCTCATAAATAAGTGCGGCATCGCGCCCGTGGAATCACTTCCAACTTGGTTGCCAATTATTGCACCGGCAACCATGCCGGTGAGGCAGCCGAGCTCCTGACCATAATTGCTGCCTAAATCTTGCATAGTGGCGCAACCAGAGATAAAAAAAGCGAGCCCCACATAAATTATGGGCTTGGCACACCGTCGCTTAGATTTCATCGTCGATTTACCTTGGTGTGTAAGCTGACAAAGTGCCCACTTGTTCTGCGCTTAAAGTGGACACTCTGCTGCACAATAAAACCAACCTGCTGCAATTGATTCACTGGTCGAGCAGGTCATGTGGTTTACTTGCTTACTAAAAGTGATAGGCTCCACCCAGAGAAAACGCACCATCAGCCATATCAAAGCGCCCAGACACAGAGATCGGCATATTCAGCTTGCTGCTGAGGTCGTAATCAGCACGGGCATACCATTCATTGGCAATCGTGCCTTTACCCATGGACTGAAAAGCCAGTTCCATTTGCAATTCAGGCATGTTTT